>JBEKRA010000403.1:0-2769 GCA_049519195.1 Verrucomicrobiota bacterium | reverse complement strand
CGGACATGTCCGCGCTTTCGAAGCGGCGACATGTCGCCGCAATCCATAATTATGTCACTGCGAGACCGGCGCGCCCAGGTCGGCGAGCTTTTTCTCCAAATCGGCATTGTGCGGCTGGCCGAGATCGAGCGCCTTTTGATATTCCAAACGGGCGAGCGCGGGGGAAGGCGGCGTTCCGCCCAGATAGACCACGGCAAGGTTGTTGTGGGCCGCGCCGTAATTGGGGTCGAGTTGAATCGCCTTGCGCAAGGCCGTTTCCGCCTGCGTGCGCAGCCCTTTGTGGCTCAACGTGACGCCGAGATAATTCTGGATTTGCGGGTTCGCCGGATCCAGCTTGGCCGCCCGGCTCAAGGCATCCAACGCCTCGTCGAATTTCTCCTGGCGGAATTTAAGATAACCGGAAGTCGAAAGGGTGTAGGCGTCGTCCGGGTTTTTTGCGAGCGCGGCGGTGATGTGCTTGTCGGCATCGGCAAGCTTGTTCTCCTGCAATTCAATCGCCGCCAGATTGGCCAGCACCAGCGCGTTGTCCGGGTCGCGCTGCAAAATCTGCCGGTAATCGGCCTCGGCCTTGTCGTAATCTCCGGTGGAAAAATACTTCTGCGCCTCGGCAACCAGCGCGGCCGAGCCGCCCGGCAGTTCGCTGATGGATTTATTCTGGCTGTCGGAACCGGCGGCCAGCGACGGCGATGGCGACTTCATCAACGCCAGTTCTTCCGGCGTATAGGGCACGGCCTGCGCCTCGTCCACCGCCAGCCGCGCACGCAATGTCTTCACCTCGTCGCTGGTTTCCCCAAGCTTGGAAGCCGCCGGGGTCTGCCGCTGCTGCAAACGTTTTTCCAACGCCGCCTTTTCCAGCAAGTTGATTTTGGCATCCGACTGCAACGTTTGATTTTCCTTTGCCAGCTTGTCCGCGCGGCGGGTTTGTTCAGCCAGCTTCTGGTTCGCGTCCGCCAGAGCCTGCCGCGCTTTCAATACGCCCCCCGGCGCGGCGCCGCTGGTGGCGCCGGAAGCCATGCTGGCGCGCAGCAGATCATTTTCCTTCATCAATGAGAGGACCTGCGCCTGCGCCTTGGCCAGCTCCTGCGTGTCCATCGTTGCCGGCTGCGCGCGCAATGCCTCCTTGAGCTTGGCCTGAAGCGTCTCGTTGTCCGCCTGCAAATTCTGAACCTGCGCGCGCAAGGCGCTCAACTGCGCTTCCGCATCCGTGGCGGGCGCGGCGGCCGTGGCCGCATTCGCCGCCGTCGGAGTTGGATTGACAGGCGCGTTTGTCGGTGTCGCGCTTTGGGGAACCGCCGGGAACTGGGCCGCGAGGCCGCGGACTTTGTCCGCAAGATAATTCAGCCGGTAGGTGACGATTTCCGGACTCCAATACGGAAACATTTTTTGGAACTTCTGCAATCCGGCCTGCGCCTGCGTGTAACCGGCGAGCGCCTGCCGCGGCTGGCCGGCCGCCTGAAGCGCGTCCGCCTGCTGCATCAGGCTGTAGATGGCGATGTATTGGTCGTCTGGATTCTGCTGGGCGCGCGCCGGCGGCAACGCGACGGCAAGGGCCAGACCCAAAAGTGCGGCAAAACGTTTCATGCCGGAACAATAGCCGAACGCGACGCGGTTTGGCAACGCTGCGCTGCGCAAATGACCAATTCCCAAATCCGAATGACTAAACCTGATTTGGAACGCCGGGCACCGTCCCGGCTCGAAGGTGCTTCCAATTCAAACCTGCCGGGGCGGTGCCCGGCGTTCCGGCCAGGCAAACGATGTCTCACCACCCGAATTTTAGGGTTTTTGAAACGCAATCATGCTAATCTGAAACCGCAAGATGCCCGGTTCAAAACCAGATTCGCTCAAAGAAACCGCCGTTGAAATCGCGAACCGCCTGCAACGCGCGGGTTTCGCCGCGTTCTGGGTCGGCGGCTGCGTGCGCGATTTTCTGCTCGGGCGCGAGCCGCAGGATTTCGACATCGCCACGGACGCCAAGCCGGAACAGATCGAAACGCTTTTCCGCAAAACCATTCCCGTTGGCAGAAAATTTGGCGTGATGGTGATCGTCGAAAACAAACAAGAATTCCAGGTCGCCACGTTCCGGGCCGAGGCGGATTACCAGGATGGCCGGCGGCCGGAGAAGGTTGTATTTGCCGGCGCCGAGGCCGACGCGCTGCGGCGCGATTTCACCGTCAACGGGCTTTTTTACGATCCGCTCACCGGGAAAATCCACGACTGGGTCGGCGGCGAAAAGGATTTGCGCGCGAAAATCATCCGCACCATTGGTTCGCCGGGAAAGCGGTTCGCGGAAGACCATTTGCGCCTGCTGCGCGCGGTGCGGTTTGCCGCACGGCTCGGTTTTGAAATCGAGCCGCAAACGTTCGCCGCCATCAAAACGCTCGCGCCGAAAATCAAGCTCATCAGCGCCGAGCGCGTGCGGGATGAGCTTGTCAAGTTGTTTGCGCCGCCAAAGCTGGGAGCGCCGGCATCTTGCCGGCGTGTTTCTGAAAAATCTCCGCAACCGGCCGGCAAGATGCCGGCGCTCCCAGCGGCCGCCGCGCGCGGTTTGGTGTTATTGCGCGACAGCGGTTTGCTGGAGCAGATTTTGCCGGAATTGGCGGCGACCATTTCCTGCGCGCAATCGCCGGATTATCATCCCGAAGGCAGCGTGTTCGAGCACATCCGATTGATGCTGGAAAAATTGCCGCCCGACGCGGATGAACTTTTGCCATGGGCGGTGATTTTACACGACATCGCCAAGCCGGTGACGGCGGAGCGCGACGCCAGGAC
>JBEKRA010000402.1:0-2773 GCA_049519195.1 Verrucomicrobiota bacterium | reverse complement strand
TGGAATGGTCGTGATGGAGTCGGTGTTGGGGCCATATTCCAGGCTGGGAGTAATGTTATCTGTAGGCTGCCGGTCCCTCCGCACCATCGAATGAACATCATTCTCACCAACGGCACCATGTATCGCCTCGGTATCGGTGATGGTTTTGTGGAATTGCCTGAAGGTCGTTACGAGATAACGGATGCTGCACGAGATGAAGTCGTCAAGGTGATGCGTCAGTTGGACGAGGATTTGCGACAGGAAATTATTAGCGCACCCAAGCCGCTGGTATACACCGTGGGCACGGTCGAAGATGGTGGCACACTCTCGGGTATCGCGCGCCTTTTCTACGGCGACGCCAATAAATGGGGAAAGATTTACGAAGTCAACCGACAACTCATCAAAAATCCAAACATTATTACTGGCAGTATGAGGTTGACCATACCAAAATTGCAGTGACGAAACGCCACCTTCCATTCGCGCTCACCACTTTGCGGCTGCTGCTCGGCCCAATCGCTCTGGTGTGCGCGCTCGCGGGCGTCTCGCGGTTTGTTTATCTGCCCATTTTGATCGCCGCCACGCTCTCGGACATTTTTGACGGCATCCTCGCCCGCAAATTCGGCGTCGCCACGCCGGGACTGCGGCGCTACGACAGCATCACCGACATCATTTATTACCTGTTCATCCTCGCCGTCGCATGGATTTTGTGCAAACCGGTCATCGCCGGAAATCTCTGGCTGATTGCGCTGATGCTGGCATCCGAGGCGGGCGCAATTTCGATTTGCCTCATCCGGTTCGGGAAATTTCCGGCAACGCACTCCGTGCTGGCAAAATTTTACGGCCTGTGCCTGCTGGCCGGCCTCATCGCCCTGCTCGTTTTCAACGCCGGAAGCTGGGACATCATCGCGCTGGCAATCGTCGCGCTGGTCACCAATTCAGAAATCATCGCCATGCACCTGATCGCGAAGTCGCCGCCGGTGGATGTGCCGTGCATTTTTTCGCTGACGAAATACCGGTAGCGGCAGGCGTCCGCGCCTGCCGTGGAGGGCGGCATCCTGCCGCCCGGAATCAATCGCCGCATTGCTCGGTGTGCCGGGAGAGTTTTGACGCTTCTACAGCATCTGCACGTCAAATCCGCTGGGCGGGACGCCCGGCTCTACGGCAGGCCAGAGGCTTGCCACTACAAAAAAAGGCCGCCCGATGAGCGGCCTTTTCAATGTTCCAAAACGCCCGGTCAAGCCGCTTTTGGCGTGACGACCGGCGTGGCGGCTTTCCTGGCTTTTATCGCCGTTTTTTTGCGTTTGATATAACGGTTCCGGCGTTTTCGGTTTTCAGCTTTGTTGTATTGTCTGCCCATAATTCTTTACTTTGTTCGCATGTTGCGGTTTTGTGGTGTGCAATATGAAAGCGATTACGCGGCGATTCAATCTTTTTCTGGCATTAATGGCGATGGCCATGCTTTGCGGTTGCCAGACGGACAAGAATAACAAGGAAGTCAGCGCCTTGCGCGTGCATATCGAAATCAATCCAGACAACGCCGGCACCAGCCGGACTGTTTCCGTCCTGCGCTCCGATCCCGTGCTCATCACCATTGCAAAAGATCCGGTTTTGTCGGAAGCCAGCATCGTCGTGGCCAGGGTCATTGACGCGCGCGGCGGATTTGCCATCCAAATTCAATTTGACGAAAGCAGCGCGCTCATGCTCGAACAATACTCCGCCGCCAACCCGGGAAAACATTTCTCCATCTACGGCCAATGGGGTGAAAAACTGGTGAATGGCCGCTGGCTCGCCGCGCCGCTCATCACCCACCGCATTGCCAACGGCATTTTGTCGTTCACGCCGGACATGTCGCGCGAGGAAGCCGACCGGCTGGTGCTCGGCCTCAACAACGTCGCCAGAAAAATCATCAAGGGAAAGTTGAAATGATTTTTCCCGCAGTTTGCCGCCGAGATTCGGAGGGACGAGTTACACGAGTCCCAAAAAACTTCCAGCTCAAGCAATTCAGGGACTCGTTTAACTCGTCCCTCCGACTACTGGCAACGGCGTGGTGTTTGTTTTTCACGGCGAACTTGTTCGCGCAGGAGCCGTTTCAATTCCCGACGGCCAACCACAATTTGTTCATTTTCGGAAACGAGTCGAAATTTTTCGCGCCAACCGCGCCGGACAAGCCGTGGACGAGCGGCAGCTTCGGCTGCGTCCGCAACGACGGCTGGCGGCTGCATGAAGGCATAGACATCCTCCATTTGCAGACCGGCAGGCGCGGCGAACCGGTCGATCCGGTCATGGCCGCCGCCGACGGGACGGTGGTTTATTTCAGCGCGAAACCCTCGCTCTCGAATTACGGCAATTACCTTGTCGTCCGCCACGTCGTCGAGGGCATTGAAATTTATTCGCTTTACGCGCACTTGAGCGAAGTCCGGCCCGGACTGAAAATCGGCGATGCGGTCAAGGCCGGCGAAGTCATCGCCACAATGGGGCGCACCTCCAACGCCGAAACCATCACGAAAGACCGCGCGCACGTCCATTTTGAATTGAACCTGCTCGTCAACGACAACTTTGCCGCGTGGTTCAAAACCGCCTCGCCCGGCGAACGCAACGACCACGGCGAATGGAACGGCCAGAATCTCAATGGCCTCGACCCGCGCGAAATTCTCCTGCGCGAGCACAACCCGGCCTCAAAATTCAGCCTGCTGAATTTCATCCAAAGCCAGACGGAACTGTGCCGCGTGCTCGTCCGCGCGACGAATTTCCCCTACTTGAAACGCTACCCGATGCTCGTGCTGAAAAATCCCGT
>JBEKRA010000401.1:0-2786 GCA_049519195.1 Verrucomicrobiota bacterium | reverse complement strand
AGGGCAGTCCCGCCGGAATATCCGCCACCAGATTCGTGTCGCTGAACGGCCGTGGCGCGGGCAAATCCGCCGGCAGCGGCTGGCCGAGGAGCACCGCCAGATAGTTCTGCGCCTGGGCAATCTGGCGCTCGTAAGTCAGCACGCTGATCTTCGCCGACTGCACCTGGCCCTCCGCCGTGCGCAAATCCAGTTCGCTGCTCGCTCCGGCGGCGAACGTGGCGTTGTTCAAATCGTAGGATTCCTGAACCGCCGCCTGGGTCTGCCGGGCCACCCGGAGTTGTTCCTCCGCCTCGCGCCAGACGAAATATTCATCGGCGACCTCGGACACCAGCGTGATCTGCGCGCTGCGCCGCGCCTCGGCGGTGGCAAAATATTTTTCCAGCGCCTGCCGGTTCAGGCTGCGCACCCGACCGAACAAATCCACCTCATACGCCGTCGATCCCAGGCTCGCGCTCCATGACTCCGCGGCGGTTGAAAAGTTGCCCGAGCGCGTGTAACTGCCGCTGCCGTTCACGCCGGGAACCGACGCCGACCGCGTAATCCGATATTGCGCCCGGCTTTGCTCGACATTGAGCATGGCCACCCGCAAGTCGAGATTGTTGGTCAGGGCCAGCCCGATGAGTTGCTTCAGCCGCTCATCGGCAAAGAAATCCCGCCAGGCAATGTCGGCGGCTTTGCCGGCTTGAATTTCCGTGACGCCGGGGAATTGATCCGCGACCGGCGCGGCGGGGCGATGGTATCGGGGCATCATCGTGCAACCGGCCAGGGCGAGCATTGCCGCCAACAAGGTGAAAGGTGTCTTGGACATGGCTCGTTATTTTTTTGACGGTCGGGGCGGAATGGGCAAGTGCGGACGGTCCGCCGCCGGAACGACCGGCTTGCTTTTCATGCCCGCCGTGACGTAACCCATCATCTCGCGCAACACGGCCTCGTGCAGTTTCGCGTTTTGCATTCCCGGCAGTTCGTTCGCCCGGACCAGGAACATCAGCAGCGCGCCCATCGCGAACATGGTGCGCAGATGAAGCAAATCCACCGGAAGGTCCGGCAGCGCGCGTTTGAGCGCAACCATGAACACCGCGATTCCCGGCGCCATTTCCCGGTGGATTGCGGCGTGAATAAACGGCGGCGGCATCAACAGATTGCGGGCGAGAAATCTTTGAAAAGTCGGATGTTGCAGACCCGACTCGTAAGGCGGCCGGATCATGCACTCGACAATTTTCTCCACAGCCAGAGGCTGGCCGTCCGCCTGCGTCTCCGCCTCCCGCAGCCGCCGCAGCCTTTCCGCATTCGTCGGGCGAAAACGACGCATGAACGTTTCAATGTAAAGCGACTCCTTCGAACCGAAGTGATACGTGGCCGCGCCCAGGTTGACCCCGGCTTCATCCGCCAGCATCCGCATCCCGACACCGTCGTAGCCGTGCTCGCCGAAAAGCCGCTCCGCCGTGTCAAGCAGGCGCGCCACCGTCTCCGGGTCGTGCGCGGGTTTGATGGCTGGTTTCCGTTTCACGCAGCAATTAATACATACGTATGAATCGTTTGTCAAGCGGTTGCAATGAATATTTTCCGCCGGGCCGGCCGCCGGCGCCGCCGGGCAGCGGCGTTTTGCGAATTGAGTCACGGGGGTTCAACCGGTAAGTTGTGTCGCAATGAATTTATCCGTCCAAATCGGCAGGCTGAAGATGCAGAATCCCGTCACCGTGGCCTCCGGCACGTTTGGCTACGGTGTCGAGTATTCGCGGTTGATTGACTTGAACCAGCTCGGGGCGGTCACGGTCAAGGGCATCAGGTTGAATCCCGTCCGCGGCAATCCCACGCCACGCACTGCCGAGGTCTCCAGCGGCATGCTCAACGCCATCGGCCTGCAAGGACCGGGCGTGGATGGCTTCATCAAAAAATACTGGCCGTTCCTCAAGGAATTGAAAGTGCCGACCGTCATCAACATCTGGGGCACGACCGTTGAGGAATACGCCGAGGTCGCTCGCAGGTTCGACGCGCTCGGCGGCGTCGGCGCGCTGGAGTTGAACGTTTCCTGCCCGAACATCAAGGAAGGCGGCGCGCAGTTCGGAACGGATTGCAAATTACTCGCGCAAGTCGTCGCCGCGTGCCGCAAGGCGACGACGCTGCCGCTCATCACCAAGATGAGTCCGAACGTGCCTAACATCGCGCCGCTCGCAAAAGCCGCCGAAGACGCCGGCAGCGACGCGCTCGCGGTGACAAACAGTTTTCCGGCAATGGCCATTGACATCAACACCCGCAAGCCAAAACTCGCCAACGTCACCGGCGGGCTTACCGGCCCGGCCATCAAGCCCATCGCCGTCAAACTCGTTTGGGAAGCGGCGAAGGCGGTGAAGATTCCAATCATCGGCATGGGCGGCATCCAGAACGCGGACGACGCCATCGAATTTCTCATGGCGGGCGCGACGGCGGTGGCCGTGGGCACGGCGAATTTTTATGAGCCGCAGACGCCGCTGCAAGTCATCGCCGGCATCCGCGAATTCATGGAACGGAAGAAAATCAGCGACGTGCTCGAAATCACCGGCAGCGTTCGGGTGGAGAAATGACATTCCGAGCGGCCAGGGGCCGGGTTAGCAACGCTGATTTTAGTGGACATTTTCCCCGGATTTTGATAACAGAAGTCCATGCGTTTCAAAGTCTCCCGCTACGGGTGGCTGCCTGATTTGCCGGACCACCGCGATCAGCTTTACGCCGCGCCGGTGGAAATAGCCGGGGTGTTGCCGGCCAAGGCCGACCTCCGCGCGCAGTGCCCGCCGGTTTATGACCAGGGC
>JBEKRA010000400.1:0-2808 GCA_049519195.1 Verrucomicrobiota bacterium | reverse complement strand
TTGGAGACGTCCACTGCCCGGCCGCTCTGAACTCCGATGATTTTCCAATTGCCGCTGCCGGTGTCGGTCAACGTCCACTTCTGGTTGCTGCCGCCGCCGTAGGTCCACTGGATGATTTGCGTTCCATTGGCGGTTTGATTGCCGTAGGCATCCAGCGCCTTGCCGCTGTGCCGGGCGACGATCTTATACGTGCTGCCGCTGACCGGGGCGCCGCCACCGCCGCCCGACGTAATTTTGCAGGAGGACATCATGTCGTTGGCGCTCGGACTCAACGACCCGAAACTCGGCGTGTCCGAAGTCAGAGTCCATGACGTCCCGGTGAAGTTGTCATCCGCATAGATGGTCACGGTATAGCCGCTGGGAACCCGGACCGATGACGCCCAATCGTTGGGACAGCCCGCGGAAGCGAGTTGAGACATTGTATAATTGCCCGCCCCCAAGGTCGAGCTGGCTGACCCGCCGTAGTTGTAGTCCGCGTAGAACGTGACTCCCGTCCCGCCGCCGCCGCCACCGCCGTTATATGCATACCACCAGGCAAATGCCGCTTGCGCACCCTGATTTGAAGCAAGTGTGCAATTAGCCGGAGTTGAACTTGAAAGATCAGAAATATTCTGGTCAAGAAAGCCAATGAGCCATGAGACGTTGCCGGCGCCATCAATGCAGCCCTTGAGCGCATTGCCGAAGCCCGACGTGGACCCATCGCCCAGGCCACCGGTGCCGTCTGGATTCCAACCACATTCCGTGATGATCAACGGCCAGTTGTTCGCGGCAGGCTGGTATTGGTTGTTCCACAGGCTCTGCAACGCCGAGACGTTGTCGTGCACGCCGCCATACCCCGGATAAAAATGGCACGCAATACCGATATTGGAGCCGGAGAAGGGATATTGGGCCCATTGCATGGGTGTGCCGTCCCACTCCAGTGTCGGAACCCATATGACGTTGTTCGCGCCCGTGTTCCGAATCGCATTTATGACGGGCTGCATCCAGTTTTTAAAGGCGCTATAGTATTTCGCCTGGTGGTTGCCCCAGTCGCCGTTGCCCGGGGAGGATTCGACATTGACCGGCTCGTTCATGAGTTCGAACATGATGTTGTTGGCGTTCTTGACGCCCGAAGCGTTGGCGACGGTCTGCCAGAAGGTGATCAGGCGCGACTGTTCTACTGTGCCCGCGTTATTGGCGCCGTTGCCGGTGTGGTTAATCGGACCCGTCGCGCAAAGCACCAGGTAAAGGCCGCGCGAACTGAGATGTTGGGCGTAGGGAACGACGTAGTTCTGGATCCAGCCGTTGAACTGGCTGGAGTTGACCAGCCCGCTATCGCTATTCCAACCGCCAATCATGTCGGTATTGACACGCACGAAGCGGCAATACCATCCGTGGTTCTGGCCATATTTTGCGCTGGTGTCGCTCATGACATCCGCCGCGCTATTCATAAAGTTCAACAAGCCGGCGACGTTGGCCGTGCTGGTCCAGTCGGTGGGGTCGCTGTATCGGTTACATATACCGTTAAAATAGCAATCTTCAGGCTGCATCCATCCTCCCATGAGACGCACGTTCTGGCCGTTGGCCTGCAGGTTTTTGCCATTGATACTCAGCATGGGCGTAGACTGTCCATTATAAGCCTGGGCGCTTATCGCGAGTGCCATTGCCGCCGCGATGGCGCCCCATGTGCAAATGATTTTTGATGCTTTCATATGTTCTTCATTTGTTGTTTTTGTTTTGTTTATCGTGGATGGGGTTTTTCAGCGGTCGTGAGAACCGCTAAAAGCTTTGCGTAAACCTGGCGAGGCGATGACGCGCCCGTTTGATTATTTTGTTTGTTTGCCATATGGTGTTTGGTGTTGGATTGAAAATAGGGTTGTTTCTGACATTTCACCCAGACCTTTTGCCGCAGTAATCAATAGCCTTTGCGTCGGTGAAGGCCTCGGCGAAATGAATGTCGCTGTTCAGACGGACTTTGCCTTGGCTAAATATACATAACATTCTAATAATCAACATTATAAATTGGAGTTTCCTTTTCAACCTGCATAATTAGACATATATTTTATCTTGTTCACATATAACTACTTGTAAATGATGAAGTATGGCTCATAGAAATGACTTCATGCAACGCAAGTTGCTGGAGTGCGATAATATGAACTGTTTTTTCACGGATTTTAACAGACAAAGCCGGCTCAAAGCAGCGAGCACTACATCAAGCCGTCTTTGCTTGATTCCAGCAAAAACAGGAGTTCATTTGGAGAAGCGTGATGAGCCTCCAAAACCCGACACGGTATTTATAAATCCGGGTTGCTCACTCGAAACCGTTCCATCAGCCGGTCCAACTGGCGTTCGGCAATCCGATCCGCCGCCGTTATCGCCAGCGGTATCTGGCCGGTCGCGCCCTTGATTTTGGTCCACGTCTGGCGCGGGCTGGTAAGCGTGGTGTTGAAAGCGCCAATCTTCGCCTTCAAATCGTCGAGGTCGGCTTGCGCGAGACTCCTGACGGCAACCAGCGCGGCGAGGTTCGCGGTGGCGGCGTTGTAAATGGCATTGCAGTTGGTCAGGCAATCCGCCTCGGTTTGGTGCATCAGGTCGGGCGCGCTGAAATCCACGGTGGTGAACAATTCGTGGTCGCCCTGTTTGTCGGCGTAGGGCGGCCACGGCCCCGCCCACCACGGCGGCGGCGCTGCACATGGCGGCGCGGGCCAGATGTTTGTCCTCCGTGGTGCCAGCGGTGGTGCCGGATTGATTGAGTTCCAGCGTTTGTATGCTGGCGATGGCCGCCCCGAAGTCGGCGCGGGCTGTCACAAAGCCGACGATGGCCGACCA
>JBEKRA010000399.1:0-2808 GCA_049519195.1 Verrucomicrobiota bacterium | reverse complement strand
AAGAAAACCAAAAGCAGAAAACCGGCCCACAAAAAACCAACAACCAAAACATAACAATGCCCCCAACCTTGTAGCGTAATTACCCCGCGCTTGAGGTCATTGATTCAAAAACGCGCCGCACGAATTGGCAGCTCCTCGCCAGCACAGTGGTAAAAATATTGAAAGATTCCAACAACATTTTGTTCAGCAGTTTTCATGGAAAAGGGTCAGTCCCTAGTATTTTTAGTTTGTAAAATTCATTTTCCCTCGACGCACTGAATCCGCGCACCGCTCTTCCGCAATTTTGCGTCCATCCGTTCGTAGCCGCAGTTCAATTGAATTTCAGTGCAGCGGCTTACTTCGCGCTGGAGCAGGCGATGTTCGGGCTGGCGGGGTTCACATCCAGCCGCCGTTCTTTCGGGACGATGACCAAATCCATGTCTTCCATTGGAATCGCCCCCAGCAGAACCTGGTCGCCCATGACAAGCGCGCCCGCAAAACCGATCCGGTTTTTGAAGCGGATTTCCAGCGGGCCGACATAAGGCACAAGGCGTTTGCTGCCGTCGGCGAGAGTGGCTTCCTTGCTGTCCAGCGAATCCAGTTTCAGTTGCAGGCGGACGTGTTCGGGGATGCAAAGATGCACCGCCCCGGAATCCGCGAGCGCCTCGACCTCGACGGGTTTAAGCGCCGGAATTCTCGCATTTCGCAACTGGATTTTCGCATTCACAAGACCCACGAGGAAATACTACACGTTGCCGGCGAATTAGTAAAGGGTCGGTCCGAGTGTGTCGGTCCGAGTGTTTTTGCCGGGAGCGCTGGCGTCTCGCCGGCGTGTTGCTTGAAAAAACTGGCCGGCGGGACGCCAGCGCTCCCAGCCGTAAAATTCATTTTTCCTCGACGCGCCGGATCCGCGCGCCGAGCTTTCGCAATTTCGCGTCCATCCGCTCGTAGCCGCGGTCCAGATGGTAAATCCGATTCACCTGCGTCATGCCTTTGGCCGCCAGCCCGGCAATCACCAGCGCCGCCGACGCGCGCAAATCACTCGCCATCACCGGCGCGCCGCTCAACGGCCGCCCGCCCTTCACAATCGCGCTCGGCCCTTCGATTTCGATGTCCGCGCCCAGCCGCGCCAGCTCGCTCACGTGCATGAACCGCGATTCGAAAATCCGTTCCGTGATGATGCTGATGCCCGGTGCCAGCGTGAACAATGCCGTCATCTGCGCCTGCACGTCCGTCGGGAAGCCGGAATACGGCAGTGTCGTCACGTCCGATGGTTTCAATTTTCCCTTCCGCCGAACCAACAGATTTGCGCCGCGCTTTTCAACGCTCACGCCTGCCTCGTTCAATTTGTCAATCACCGCGCGCAAATGGTCCGCCCGCGCGCCTTGGATGGTGATTTCGCCGTCCGTCGCGGCGGCGGCGATGGCAAACGTCGCCGTCTCAATCCGGTCGGGAATCACTTCATGTTCCGCGCCGTGCAATTTTTCGACGCCGGTGACGGTGATGGTGGGGCTGCCCGCGCCGGAAATTTTCGCGCCCATCGCGCATAGAAAGTCCGCCAAGTCCACGACCTCCGGCTCGCACGCCGCGCTTTCGATGACCGTCACGCCGTCGGCGAGCGTCGCTGCCATCATCACGTTCGCCGTGCCGAGCACGGTCGAGCCGGCCCGTCCGCCGAGAAACATCGTTGCGCCGGCTAATTTCTTGGCCGACGCGTCCACATAGCCGCCCTCGATTTTGATTTTTGCGCCCAGTGCTTCAAAGCCTTTCAAATGCAGATTGATTGGCCGTGCGCCGATGATGCAACCGCCGGGCAATGAAATCCGCGCCTTGCGCAGCCGGCCCAGCAGCGGCCCGGCAATGCAAATCGAGCCGCGCATTTTCCGCACGAGTTCGTAATCGGCATAGCCGCGGATTTTCCGTGCGCGGACGGTGAGTGTGCCGCCGGAAAATTTCACCTGCGCGCCTAGCGATTCGAGGATTTGCGCCATGAAGCGGGTGTCGCTCAAGTCCGGCACACGCCGGATGACGCACGGTTCGCTGGTGAGCAGCGTCGCCGCCATGATGGGCAGCGCGGCGTTTTTGCTGCCGCTGATTTCAACCTCGCCGTGCAGCGGCACGCCGCCTTTGATCAAAAAACTTTCCATGATTTGTTTGTCCTCCTCGTTCTCGTTCTCGTCCTTCGTCCTCGAATTTTTCGATTACGAGGACGAGGACGACGACGAGGATGATTTGGCTATTAAAATTCTGGCGTGCTGACTGTAATCCTCCTTCACCGCCTCGACAATCCACTTTTCATTTTCAAAAATGGATTTGACCGCCTCCGCCTGGCCGTCGCCGAATTCCAGCATGATTTTTCCATCCGGTTTAAGGAACGGCTTCGCCTCCGCCGCGAGCTTGCGGTAAAAATCCAGCCCATCCGCGCCGCCGTCGAGCGCGGCGCGCGGGTCGAAATCACGCACCTCCGGCTGGAGCGTGGCGATTTCGGCGGACGGAATGTAAGGCGGATTGCTAATTATCAAGTCAAATTCCCACTTTCGGAGGGACGAGTTACACGAGTCCCTGATTTCTGTTTCAATCTCCGAATTTGGGACTCGTGGAACTCGTCCCTCCGATTGGAACGCGGCAAATCCATCGCCCTGCAAGAATTCAATCCGTTCCGCGACGTTGTTCCGCGCCGCGTTTTCTTTCGCCAACGCCAATGTCTCCGCCGAGATGTCCGTCGCAGTGATTTTCGCGTCCGGGCATTTTGCCGCGAGCGCGATGGCGATGCAGCCGCTGCCGGCGCCGAAGTCCAAGGCCCGGAGGGACGAGCTCTGTGAGTCCCCA
>JBEKRA010000398.1:0-2811 GCA_049519195.1 Verrucomicrobiota bacterium | reverse complement strand
CGTCTGCCGCACCACGACGCTCACGTTGTCCACCGCGCCCGCCAGCGCCAGCATCGCGAACGAAAACCAGAACCAGAACGCGCCCGGCAGCGCGAGCCAGTCGCCGAAGCAATTCGGGTTGGCGACGCCGAACAAAATTGTCGCCACGCCGAAAATGGCGACGGACAAAAGCATGGCGCGTCCGGCCTTTTGCAGCGGCGGACGATGCGCGATGATCACCATGCAAATCACCGCGCCGATGGGCATGGCGTTGCGCAGCCAGCCGAACCCGCCCGCGCCGACGTGGAAGATGTTTTGCGCGTAAATCGGCAATATCGTCACCGTGCCGCCCAGCAGCACGGCGAACAAATCGAGCGTGATGATGCCGAGGATGATTTTATTCTGATAAACAAACCGGAAACCTTCGACCAGGTTTTTGACCGAAACGGGTTCAGCCGGTTTGGCCTTGTGGACGTGTTTGATCGGCAAGACGAGCGCGAAGCAGGCAATCGAAGCCAGGGCGTTCAACGCATAGACCGGCCACGCCGTGCCGTGCGCCTCCGCGTTCGGTGTCATGGCGATGACCGCGCCAAATGCCGTGGGGCCGATCACGGATGAAAATTGAAACGCGCCGCTGTTGAACGTGACCGCGCGTGGGAATTGCTTCAGCGGCACGAGGCTGGTCACAAACGCCGCGCTGGCCGGCCACAAAAAAGTCCGCGCCGCGCCCAGGACGAACAGGCAGATGTAGATCCAGAACACCGGCGCGGCGAAATAGGAAATCAAAGTGAGGCCGGCGCTCACCGCCGCCAAGATGAGCGTCGTGATGAGGATGATTTTTTTCCGGCTGAACGTGTCGGCGAAATGGCCGGCGGGGATCGTGCAAAGAATCATCGGAATCATCAGCGACAGGCCGACGAAGGCCAGCGACAGCGCCGAGTGCGTCCGCTGGTAAAGTTCCCAGTCAATCGCCACGACGAGCATTTGCTGGCCGAGCGACGCCACGAAGCGCCCGATGAGGTAGCGGAAAAAATCCGCGTTCCGCAGAACGGCGTAGGCGGTCTCGTCGGCGTGTCTGGCCGCCGGCTCGTCAGGCAGATTTTCCGGTGATTCCTGGTCGTGCATTTTATGACGGCGGAGGAAAATAGCCGAAAATGCCCGCAGGTCGAGATTTCACGGCGATGATTTTTCGCAATCTTAACCGGAACCTTGCAGTTGCCGGAGCGCGTAGCTGCGACGCCCCCGGCGCCAGCGTCGCCGCAAAACCAAACGGTGTGGCGGGATTTTCGCGCGACGGGGGCGTCGCGTCCACTTTCTGCGACGAGGCGTCGCAGCTACGCGCCCGCAGTTTCGCTTTTCAACTGCATGGTTCCAGCTTAATTCTTATCTTTTAGCAGTTTCCGTTCACATTGGCACAAAGACAAAACCGGTAGGGCTGACCTGCTGGTCAGCCAGCCCGGCGGCGCAGCAGCGCCGCCCTACCACTCGATGCCACAATGTTGTTGTGATTTGCTATAGACTTCCGCAAGTTCCTCGCCGGATGGAGCGCGGGCGGCTCGCCAGCGTGTCCCAAACTCTGCATCACGCGGACGAGCCGTCCGCGCTCCTGTCGGGGAGTTATTTTTTTGTTTGCCCCCGCAGCGCGGGCAAAATCGAAGCGCCATTGATGTTCGCCGGCGGCTTTGTGAACCCGATTTCCGCCGCTGTCGGAAGAAAATCACGCGCCGACCATTTGAAATCGCTGACCGTTCCGGCGGGAATCCAGCCCGGCCAATGGGCAATCATCGGCACGCGCAGATCGTTGGTGGAAACGACGCTGTGGAAAAAGTTCGGATTCACCGCGTCGGTTTTTTTCGGGACCGTTGCGCTGGTGAAGAAGACCGCGACGTTGTTCGTCATGCCGAGCTTTTGCAATTGCTCCGCCAACTGGCCTATGTAGCCGTCGAGCCGCGCGATCATCGCGGCCTTGTTCTTTGCCGGCTGCGGCCATTTTTCCTCCGAGAACGGCGCATCGGTCGGCACCTGGCTTCTGCCGTCGCCGGGAATTTTGTAATTCAGCAGCAGGAAAAACGGCCGGTAGCGGTTGAATTCGTCGGGCTGGTTGATTTGCATGAAATTCAGCGCGGCCTTGGTGAGCAGGTCGGGGATGAATTGATCTTTGTTCTGGGTGTTCGCGTAAATCATTTCCCTGCCGCCGGTGGGCGCGCCCTGTGCCGGGTTCCAAATGCTCCAATTGCCGCTGGCTTTGTCGAAAGAAAAGTTTTGCGTGTAGCGGAACATATAATCGGCGTAAAAGTTTCCAGCGTCGTTCGGATCCAAATAGCCGGCGAATTCGTCGAAACCCTTCTTCCACGGCGCGCCGCTGGAATTTTCGCCGCCCAGGTTCCATTCGCCAATCAGGCCGGTGCGATAGCCGGAATTTTTCAGCATTTGCGCGACGGTGATTTCATCCGGCGTCAGTGGAATATCCGCGTCTGCCCGCTGCCGCAAATGGCCGGAATCCCTTCCCAGCACCAGCGCCGCGCGAGCCGGCGAATCCGCCGCGTCTCCGGCGTAATAATTCGTGAAGCGGACGCCTTCGGCGGCGAGCTTGTCGAGGTTCGGCGTCTGGTAATTCGTCTGGCCGTAGCAGCTCAAGTCGCCGCAGCCGAGTCCGTCGGCGACGACCAGGATGATGCTCGCGCGGCGCGGAATGGCGCGCGGCGCGGCGTTTGAAAGAACGAGCGGTTGCGCGTTCGCGGAAAATTCCAGCAGCAACGCCGGCAGCAGCAGCGCGCGGCAAAGTCGGTTGAATCGGATTGAATTCATTGTGAACTTGGATTCTGGGCAATC
>JBEKRA010000397.1:0-2823 GCA_049519195.1 Verrucomicrobiota bacterium | reverse complement strand
GTTCCACTTCGGATTCTGCGCGGCGAAATCCTTGTAGAGCTTGCGGAAGACTTCCGGTTGCAGCGCGGCCTGCATGAGGTCACGGACTTCAGACAGCTTCGGCCAGATGTCGCGCAGATAAACGGGCTTGCCGTCCCTGCCAGTGCCGAGCGCGTCGTTGGCGAGGTCAATGTCCACGCGGCCCGCCAGCGCGAACGCGACGACGAGCGGCGGCGACATGAGGAAGTTCGCCTTGATGTTCTGGTGGACGCGCGCCTCGAAATTGCGGTTGCCGGACAGCACCGACGCGGCGACCAGATTATTTTTGACGACCGCGTCTTCAATCGGCGCGGCCAGCGGGCCGGAGTTGCCGATGCAGGTCGTGCAGCCGTAGCCGACAAGATTGAAGCCGAGCTTGTCGAGGAACGGCTGCAAACCGGTCTTGTTCAGGTAATCGCTGACGACTCGCGAGCCGGGCGCGAGCGAAGCCTTGACGGTTGAATTGACAGTGAGGCCACGTTCGACAGCTTTCTTCGCGAGCAACCCTGCGGCGAGCATGACGCTGGGATTGGACGTGTTCGTGCAACTCGTGATGGCCGCGATCAAAACCGAGCCGTGGCCGATAGAAACTTTGCCGCCGCCGTTGACCGGAACATCCACCCTGATTTTGTCGAGGTCTCCGGCTTTCATGCCAAAACCATTTTCGGCGACAGGCTTGCTGAATGCGCTGATAAAACTTTCCTTCATCTTCGGCAATTCAATCCGGTCCTGCGGCCGTTTTGGACCGGCGACGCTGGGCAGAACCGTTCCAAGATCAAGTTCAATTTCTTGCGAGTAGGTAATTTCGCCTTTTTTCGGAATGCCCCACAAACCCTGCGCCCTGTAATAATTTTCGTAAAGCCTGCAATGTTCCTCGCTGCGTCCGGTTGCGCGGAGATAACTGGCACACTCGGAATCAACCGGGAAGAAACCCATCGTCGCGCCGTATTCGGGCGCCATGTTCGCAATGGTCGCGCGATCCACCAGCGGCAATGCCGCCGCGCCGGGGCCGAAAAATTCCACGAACTTGCCGACGACTTTCGCCTTGCGCAAAATCTGCGTGACGGTCAGCGCGACATCCGTGGCGGTGACGCCTTCGCGAATCGCGCCGGTCAGATGCACACCCACCACATCTGGCGTGAGGAAATAGACCGGCTGGCCCAACATGCCCGCTTCCGCCTCAATGCCGCCGACGCCCCAGCCGACGATGCCGAGGCCATTGATCATCGTCGTGTGCGAATCGGTGCCGACGAGCGTGTCGGGATAGTAGATGGGAGCGCCGAGCATTGCTCGGCCAGAGGCTGCGTCATCGGTATGCGTGCCGAGCGATGCTCGGCGCTCCGACAGCACGCCCTTGGCGAGATATTCCAAATTCACCTGATGCACGATGCCGATGCCGGGCGGCACGACCTTGAACGTGTCAAATGCCTGCATGCCCCACTTAAGAAACTGGTAACGCTCGCGGTTGCGCTTGAATTCCAAATCCAAGTTGTTCGCCATCGAATCCGCGCCGCCGGCGAAATCCACCTGCACGGAGTGGTCCACCACCAAGTCCACCGGCACAAGCGGCTCAATGATTTTGGGGTTTTTGCCGAGCCTGGACACCGCCGAACGCATCGCCGCCAGATCCACGAGCAGCGGCACGCCGGTAAAATCCTGTAGCACGATGCGCGCGACGACGAACGGGATTTCAGCCGTGCGCGTTTCCGTTGGCTTCCAGTTGGCGAGCTCCTTCACGTTCGTCTCGGAGACTTTTTTGCCGTCGCAATTGCGCAGGACGGATTCCAGCACGAGGCGGATGGAGACCGGCAGTTTGGAAATCGGGCCGACACCGGCTTTCTCCAGCGCGGGCAGCGAATAGAATTTCCCACGTTTGCCGTTGCCGGGGTCGAATTCCTGCAAGGTCCCGAATAAATTGTGCAATGCGTTCATTTAATGGTCAAAATTACCAATTGAAAATGAAGGCTGCGCAACGATGTGTCAAGCGAGGCGAGTTGGAGTTCAAGCTTTAGCTTGCGCGGATCAACACGCTAAACCGTGAACTCCAACATTATTTCTCCGACAGAAGTTTGCGTTGCAGCAAATCTGCAATGCGGCGCTGGAGCCGGTCCAAATCGAGCGGCTTGGTGAAAAAATCGTCGGCCTGCATCGCCGCGATGTGCCTGGTCACTTCGCTCGTCAGCGCGCTCACGAAAATGATCGGGATTTTCCTGGTGGACGGCTGGAGGCGCAGAATTTCACAAACGGACAGGCCGTCGAGGTCGGGCAGCAAGATGTCGAGCAGGATCAAATCGGGCTTGAACTGCCGCGCCTGGCTCAACGCCTGCAAGCCGTCGCTTGCCACAATAAATTCGCAGCCCAGCCCGGCGAGGCGATATTGCAGCAGCTCGATGAAATCGCGCTCGTCGTCCACAATCAAAATTCGACGCATCATGCCGGCAGCTTAAGGCATCTCCCCGCCAAACCAAATGGCGGGCTGGTTAAAGCCCGGTGACGAAGCGGAAACAGAAATCCGGCCAAAAAACTTGTTGCGCCGCCGCGTCTCTGGCAGTTTTTGAAAATGCCAACGCGAAGCGGCTCCATCCGATTGTTCCAATTATTTGGAATCACCGTTTATTTGCATTGGGCGTGGTTCATCGCCATTTGGTATTTTGTGAGTCAGGCAAAGGGTTATTCCTCGCCGATTTGGAGCGTGCTGGAATGTCTTTCGTTGTTTGGAATCGTGCTCATGCATGAATTCGGACATCAACTGGCATGCCGGTCAGTGGGCGGGCAAACTCACGACATCATCCTCTGGCCGCTCGG
>JBEKRA010000396.1:0-2824 GCA_049519195.1 Verrucomicrobiota bacterium | reverse complement strand
AAAATCGTGTCCGCCTTTTCGAGCAGCCGGTCAATGACCTTGATTTTGTCCGAAACCTTAGCGCCGCCGAGAATCACGACGAACGGGCGAGCCGGTTTATCCAATTCATCGCCGAGAAATTTCAACTCGCGTTCCATGAGCAGGCCGGCGGCGCATTTGCCGCCGCGCCTGGCGATGATGCGCGCCACGCCTTCGGTTGAAGCATGGGCGCGATGCGCCGCGCCGAATGCGTCATTCACATAAACGTCGGCGACCTTCGCCAGCTTTTCGGCGAACGCCGGGTCGTTCTTTTCCTCTTCGTTGTAATAGCGGACATTTTCCAGCAGCACCACGTCGCCATCCTTCATCCCGGCCACGGCCTTCTCAACTTTTTCGCCGATGCAATCGTCCACGAACGTGACCGGTTTTCCGAGCAATTCGGACAGCCGGGTCGCAATGGGCTTGAGCGACATCGTGGCCTCGCGTTTGCCCTTGGGCCGGCCCAGATGCGCGGTAAGAATCAGCCTGCCGCCCTTTTCAATCAGCAGCTTCAAGGTCGGCAGCGTCGCCACGATGCGCGTCGCGTCGGTGATGACCATCTGCCCGTCTTTTTCCTCCAGCGGCACATTGTAATCCACGCGCAGAAAAACGCGCTTGCCGCGAACGTCCAAATCTCGAACTGTCAGTTTTGCCATACAAAATGCTTGCGTTTCAAAAAAATTGAACGGAAAGAATAATCCAGCCGCAAGACAAGTAAAGCAAATTCCCTTGCGCTCAAACGTAGAGCGCGTTTTGCAATTCATGCACGAGGACGCTCACGAAGGGATAACGCCGGTCGGGGTCGCGCGCGAGGCATTTGAGGACGATTTTTTCGAGCGCGGCGGGGATGTCAGCATTGTGCTCGCTCGGCGGGATGGGGCCGGCGGGTTCAAGCTGGGCGCCGAGGATTTCCGCGGGCGTCTCGCCGGGGAACGGTTTGTGGTTGGTCAGCAATTCATACGCGGCGACGCCATAGGCAAAAATGTCCACGCGAGAATCAATCGGTTTCCCCTGCAATTGTTCCGGCGACATATAGCCGGGTGTGCCGGGATTTTCAGACGTTTTTTTCGGCTTTTCGGGAATCGGCTGCGCGAGGTCAAAATCAATCAGCCGCACGTTGCCATTGCCGGTGACGAGGATGTTTTCCGGCTTGAAGTCCAGGTGCATGAACCCGCTCTCGTGGATGTGGTTCAGGCCAACGGCCATGTCTATGAGAATTTGCGCAGCGTTTTCCGTCAGCACCGGGTCCCGCCGCGCAAGCAGGAGCTTCAAATTGGAAGCCTCGACGTAATCCATCAGCAAATACAGGGTGCCGTCCAGCTTGCCGTGTTCGACGTAGCCGACAATAAAATCGCTTTCGTTGAGCCGGGACAGCACCTGGCATCCGCGCACGAAGCGGCGCCGCGCGCGGAGGTTGAACCGCAACTCGGGCTTGAGTTTGCGGAGCGCGAAGGGTTTGCGGCGTTCGTCGTTGACGAGCCAGATGTCCGCCATGCCGCCGCTGTTGATGAGTTCCTGAAGATAAAACCGTCCCCCAAATAATTCTTTCACGCCCAATCCAGCCGCCGCCTGTGTTCCATTCGTCATCCTGCATATTTCTTAACACAACCCAGCCGCCGGCGCGAACAAAACTTTTCCCTCGCGCAAATTTTGGAGGCAACCCGAAAGCATCCGATGAACAAATCTCGCCGGCAATTAACGCTTGGCTCGCCACGCGCGAAAAAGTATTTTCACGCAATGCGACCTCTTCGGGCGCTGGTCATTTATATCGCTGCGGTCTTCATCGGCGGCGCGCTGCTCGCGCCGTGGCTTTACCGCTTGGCGCAGATTTTCGCCAATTCGTTTCCGCAGGCCGCTGCCATGCCGTTCCACCGTTTCCTGGACCGTTCCTTCCTGATTGTCGCGCTGGCCGGGCTGTGGCCGATGCTGCGCTCGCTCGGCGCGACTTCCTGCCGCGACATCGGCCTTGTCCCGCCCCACGGCCAGTGGAAAAAACTTTTCGGCGGGCTGCTGCTCGGGCTGCTGACTCTGGCCGTGGTCGCCGGAACCGCCATCGCCTGCGGTGACCGCGCCTTTGCCCCGACAATGAACGCCCACAAAATCGTGGCGGCCATTTGTGGCGCGGCGGCGACGGCGGCGCTGGTCGGCACGCTGGAGGAAATCCTGTTTCGCGGCGGCATATTTGGCGGATTGCGGCGCGTGCTTTACTGGCCGTTCGCGCTGGGCATCAGCAGCGTGATTTACGCGCTCGTGCATTTTCTTCAGCCTGTGGCACTCACTGGCCCAGTCATCTTGAATTCAGGTCTTGCTCTGCTACCTCACAAGCTTGGCGGCTTTGCCGATTTACACGCGCTCGTGCCCGGTTTTTTCAGCCTCACTCTCGCCGGCGTGCTGCTCGGCCTCGCGTATCAGCGCACGGGCAATCTCTACTTTTCCATCGGTCTGCACGCCGGCTGGATTTTTTGCCTGAAAATTTACAGCCATCTCACAGTTCAAGCGCCCCATGCCGCAATCTGGTTCTGGGGCGGCGAAAAAATGACCGACGGCTGGCTCGCCTTTTTCGCCCTCGTCGTCACGCTGGTCGTTTTAAAATTCCTGCCGCTGGATCAACGGCGGTTGCGTTACGCGATTCCCAAATGACAGCGCCAGCCGCGCCCATTCAAAACTGGCTCAACTTCGGCCTCGGATTTCTTTACCCCGAATCGTGTCAGATTTGCGGCGAAGAGCACGCGACGGCGCGCGAGGGCTACGTCTGCCGGCATTGCTGGACGCAGGTGCGCTTCATCCGCCCGCCGTTTTGCGAACG
>JBEKRA010000395.1:0-2829 GCA_049519195.1 Verrucomicrobiota bacterium | reverse complement strand
GCGACTCATCTCCGCCGGTGACTTGCGCGACGCGCTGCTCGAACGCGGTGAGCGGCGCGACTTTCTCGCAGCGCTCCGCACGGCGCGGCAACGTAGCGCAACCGTCCCGGCTGCGGGTTCAAGCGGCGTCTCGCCGCGTGCGACACCGGGCGGGACGCCCGGCGAACCCGCAGGCGAGACGCCTGCGCCACAATGCATCGCACTTATTGCCGAAGTCAAAAAGGCGTCGCCGTCCGCCGGTTTGATTTGCAAGGACTTCGATCCGGTCCGCATCGCCAAGGAATACGAAGCGGCGGGCGCGAGCTGCCTTTCCGTTTTGACGGATGAAAAGTTTTTCCAAGGCTCGCTGGATTATCTCCGGCAAATCCGGGCTGCCGTAAAGCTGCCGCTGCTGCGCAAGGATTTCATCATTGATGAGCGGCAAATCCTGGAAGCCATCGAGTGGGGCGCGGACGCCATCCTGCTCATCGCCGCCATTTTGAGCGACGCACAATTGGCAAAATTTCATTCGTTCGCCACGGAGGCCGGCCTGGCCGCGCTGGTGGAAGTCCACGACGAGGCGGAATTGGAGCGCGCGATGAAAATTTCCCCGGCGCTCATCGGCGTCAATAACCGCAATTTGAAAACGTTCAAGGTGGACTTGGCGACGACGGAGAAGCTGGCGGCGATGCTGTTCCGTAGGACAGGCGTCGCGCCTGTCTCTAATTTAGAAATTGAATCTGGAGACAGGCGCGACGCCTGTCCTACTCTTGTCGCGGAGAGCGGGATTCACACGCGCGCGGACGTGGAGCGGTTGAAAAAATGCGGCGCGGGCGCGATTCTCGTCGGCGAATCGCTGGTGCGCGGCGGAGACATCAAATCCAAAATCCGCGAGTTGATTGGATAATTTTTTCGGCAAACCAAATCCGCGCCCTTCGCGGTTTGGCGGATTTTCTTCCGCCGCTCGCGCCGCCAGCCCGCTCAAAACGCGCATTTGAGTGACAACGAGACAAGCTGCCGGGTGAACTTGCGGCCTTCGGCATACTTCGCACCGGGCGCGGTGGTGGGTATTTTGTTTTCCACCCAGTCGCTGGAGCAGGCGGCCTCGGCGCTGAAATGCTTGTTGAAGATGTAGGTCAGCCCGGCGCTCGGCGTGTAAATCCAGTCGTTGCGGTTCACCGGCGCCTGCCAGTCGCCGATGTAAAGCTGCATGCCGGCGCTGGCGCTTAAATGCGCGTTGAACGTGTGCTTCCACGTCGCGCTGTATGTGATGTCGTCATAAATGCTCTGGCTCGAAAATGCCGGCTGCGTGAAACGGCGAAACAGCAGCGTCACCGCGTCATTTTTGTCCGGCATCAACGTCACCGAGGCGTCCACCCAATAGTCGAGCCGGTTGCGGTCGAATCCCGCGTAGGTGCCGTCCGCCCAATCGCGGATCTCCGGGCCGCCCAGCGCGGCCACCTTGATCCATTTCGCCGGACTGCCTTCCACGCCGAACAGGATGCGGTGATAGGAGCTGTCGTAGGGGCTGTCGGTGAGGTCCGTGCCGGCCGCGTTCGGGCCGATGAATTGGTCCTGTCGTCCATAGCGGTAGCCGAGAACGAGAAAGGTTTTTTTGCCGACATCATAGCCAATGTCCACGCCGCCGTTCACGTCCTGGCGGTCAAGGTAATTTTCATAATATGCACCCGTCGGCGTGGCCCCGAGTCTCTGGACGGTTTGAAAATCATGGACGTAGGCGCTTGCCACCGGCCGGATGAAAAACCGGTCCAGCGTCCAGGTCAGCTTGAATCCGCCGCGATAAATGAACGCGGCGCGGCGGTCACGCAGCGGGATGCCGCCAATCGCCGGGACATCCTGCGGCGGCCTTCCGAAAATGGGGCCGTAGTGGCTGCCGTCAATGTAAGTAAATGCGTTGGCCTGTTCCCAGACGGTGTCGCCCGCCGCGCCCTTGAAGGTCAGGCCGGCGCGGTGCGTCGTGTTGTCTTCCGACGGCGCATTATGATAAACCGCGACATCCGGCGCGTAGGAAAGCGACGCCTTGAAGCCGGAACACAACTGGTCGTCCAGCGCGACACGCGGCGTGACGGTGGTCACCCACGAACTCTTTTTTGCCGGCACGGCATCGGGCATGGTTGACGGCGGCGCATAATTCTGCAGATACACGTTGTCGTCGAAGGTTTCCTTCACCGTGAGGTCGGCCTTCCAAGTCAGGTTGGTGACTGCGGCATGAAGCGGGACTGCGGCCAGCCCAAGCATGGCCAGCATTGCGGCGCGCGCGAGACGGGAAGGTTTGGTGATTTGTTTCATGGATGCGCGAAAATGTTGCCGTCAATTGGAAATTTATTTTTTAACCATGCCGAGCGGCAGAACGACTTTCCCATGAAGCTCGTTCAGAACTTGCGCGAGGCCGGTGTAAATCGCGGAGAAGCCGCAAACGAGTCCCTCATAGCCGGCAAAATGTTCAAAGCCCTCGCCGGGCTTTGCATAGTGCGCATAAGCCAGCAGGAAGAACAAAACCGTCAGCGTGCCGAAGACCACCTGCAACGCGCGATTCAGCCGGAACGTGCCGATGAACATCACTCCGGTGAACACTCCCCAGATGGCGAGATACGCGGCCATTGCCGTATCGTTGGTGGCGGTCAGGGTGAGGATGATTTTGGGCAGCACGACCAAAGCCACCAGCGAGAGCCAGAAGAAGCCGTAGGAAATGAAGGCGGTGGTGGCGAAGGTGTTGCCTTTCTTCCATTCCATGATGCCCGCGATGACCTGCGCGGTGCCGCCATAGCAAATGCCCATCGCCAGAATCATGCTGTTGAGTTCGTAATAACCGGCGTTATGCAAATTCAG
>JBEKRA010000394.1:0-2832 GCA_049519195.1 Verrucomicrobiota bacterium | reverse complement strand
GGTCGCGCCGTCGGAATTTGCCCGGCGGCAATTGAACGCGGGCGACAAATTGGAAATCGTAAAAATCGTCGCCGGCGGTTGAACGTTGGAGTTCACGCTTCAGCGTGTCAGGGCGGACTAAACAAGCTGAAGCTTGAACTCCAGCACAGAAGCGATTAGTCACTTCGGCAGCAAATCCGTGACGAGCGATTTCTCTTCCTTCAATTCATTTTCCGTCGCGGCGATTTTCGCCTTGCTGAAATCGTTGAGCGGCACGCCCTGGACGATTTCAAAATCCCTGCCGTTGCTGCGGATGGGATGGCTGAAAATCAAACCTTTCTCGATGCCGTAGCTGCCGTCGGAATGAACGGCCACGCTGAACCAGTCGCCGGCGGGCGTCGGGTGGGTGAGCTTGTAGACGGTGTTGCAGGCGGCATTGGCGGCGCTGGCGGCGCTGCTCAAACCGCGCGCCTTGATGATGGCCGCGCCGCGCTGCTGCACGGTCGAAATGAATTCACCCTTGAGCCAGGCTTCGTCCTTGATCACAGACGGAACCATCTGGCCGGAGATTTGCGTGTTGTAGAAATCGGGATACATCGTGGCGCTGTGATTGCCCCAGATGGCGAGGTTGGTGACGGCGGTGACATCCACGCCGGCCTTTTTCGCAAGCTGCGACTTTGCGCGGTTTTCGTCGAGGGCGGTCATGGCGAAGAAACGATTCTTCGGCACGCCGTGCGCGTTGTTCGCGGCGATTAGAGAATTGGTGTTGCACGGATTGCCGACGACGAGCACGCGCACGTCGCTGGCGGCGTTCTTGGCGATGGCATTGCCCTGGCCGGTGAAAATCTTTCCATTGATGCCGAGCAAATCCTTGCGCTCCATGCCGGCCTTGCGCGGCACGGCGCCGACGAGCAGCGCCCAGCTCACGCCCTTGAAACCCTCGTCGAGATTCGATGTCGGCACGAGGCCTTTCAGCAGGGGGAACGCGCAGTCGTCGAGTTCCATGCAGACGCCGCCGAGCGCGGCCATGGCTTTTTCGTCGGGGATTTCTATGAGGTGGAGGATGACCGGCTGGTCCGGCCCGAACGCCGCGCCGGAGGCGATGCGGAACAGGAGTGAATAACCGATTTGTCCGGCGGCGCCGGTGACGGCCACGCGAATGGGTGGTTTGCTCATAATTGAAATGGGTTGCGAATATAGTTGTTGCGGCCAATGCCGCGCAAGCGTGGAACATCCGGCAAAATTGTTCTTGGAGGAAAACATATTCGGCGTAGAATCGGGCCGTTCTTTGAAATGAGCGGGTGAACTGCCCGTTCAAATTGCAGTCAAATGTCTGGGAACCCGGTGAAACTCCGGGACGGTTGCGCCACTGTAACGGCTACAACTCCCAATGCCACTGAACGAACGTTCGGGAAGGCGGGAGTGAGGTTTGAGGCCGAAGTCAGGATACCGGTTTGATTGCGCTCGTCGGCTCCGAGCGTTTCGGGGCGCTTCTCCGCAAAGAGAAGGATGAGGCCGGTTCGCCAGACTGTTTCTGGCGGAACTCGTCGAATGCCTTCATTCCCCGTTTTGCGGAGTCTGGAGGCGTTTTTGCTTTCAGGCTTCGCGCTGGTCTCTCAACCAAAACCCGTTCCATGAATTTTTATTCGCGGAACCAAAATGAAAGATCAGCCAAATGAAAAAAATCCGTTCGCTGGCAATTGCCGGCCTGTTCGTTCTGTCCATTGCGTCCGCCAATGCCAATACCCTCGTCGAAAGATTCACCGCCGATCCGGCTCTTGACGGCTGGCAAGTTTTCGGCGACACGAATCTGTTCCGATGGGATTCCACAAACCGGAATCTTGCCGTCACCTGGGATTCGTCGCAGCCAAACAGCTATTTCTATCATCCGCTTGGCGTGAAGTTCACGAAAGCTGACGGCTTTTGCGTTCTGTTTGAACTGAATCTGACCGATGTCAATGCCACCGGATATTTTGAACTGGCAATCGGTCTGTGCAATCTTGCCGACGCCACCAGCGCCAATTTTTCCCGCGCCAACGGCATTTCACCAAACCTGTTTGAATTCGATTATTTCCCCGACGGTCCGGACAGTTACGGGCCGTCCATTGATGCCACGCTGGTTGACGCGAACGACAATTTTTATTTCGCCTACGACGCCAGCCAGCCGCTGGCCAATGGCGTGACCTGCCAAATCCTTCTCATTCATCGTGCCGGTGAATCCACCATCAGCGGCACAGTTTTCACCAACGGACAGGTTTTCACATCGCTGCCACAAGTTGCCGCCTACGGCGCGGACGACTTCAGTCTCGATACATTGGCCATCAGCAGTTACACCACGACCGATGACTTCTACGGCGATTCCCTCCTCGCGCACGGCACGGTTGGCAAACTCGCCTTCGCCTCGCCGCTGCCGGTTGACAGGATCAAGGCTCCCGCCGCCGGAGAAATTCAATTCGCCAGCGACACCAACTGGCTTTACACGTTGGAACAAACCACCGATTTCCAAACGTGGACACCCGCCGCGCCGGGCGTTTTCGGCAATGGAACGAACCTCGTGCTGCAAGCCGCCAATTTGCCCGCCGATAAAGCATTTTATCGCGTGCGCGCCGACCTGCCATGAACCGCAATCGTAGCAGCCGACTTGAGGAGGCTCTGGTGAATTCACGATTTACGATTTACGATTTACGATTTGAATTCGGAGCCTCCTCACGTCGGCTGCCACGAAAAACCGCCGCTTTCACGCTCATTGAACTGCTCGTCGTCATCGCCATCATCGGAATTCTCGCGGCGATGCTGCTGCCGGTTTTGGCAAAAGGCAAGTTGTCCGCGCAACGCGCCGCGTGCGAAAGCAAT
>JBEKRA010000393.1:0-2834 GCA_049519195.1 Verrucomicrobiota bacterium | reverse complement strand
CTATTTTGGCAGCTTCATTTCTCGCGTTTGCGGATCGCGAAATCGCGCGCTGCTGAATGGCCATGCTTCCGGCACGCGACATAGTTTCGATTTCACCGGATTGTTTTCGATGTAGCGCACGGCTTTGATTTTCTGCGCTTCATCCCGCATGAAGGTGTCCCAGTAATCCAACTGCCAGAAATCGCCAGCGCGGCCGAGCAGCTTGTTCGCCTTGACCGCCACGATGGATTTCCAGTTCTGGATTATTCTTGACAGCGGCGTGTCGCCGATTTCGATGAGCGCATGAAAGTGGTTGGGCATCACGACCCACGCCAGCAGTTCAAAGCGCTGCCGGTGGTGAAAGCGCATTGCGTCTTCCACCAACGTGGCGATACGGGGATCGCGCAGGAAACATTCGCCGAAACCGCGATCGATGTATTCTTCCAGTTTAATCCGCTGTTCGCGCGAAGCGATATCGCGCGCGCCGGTTTGGGTTGGTTCAGGCGAAGCAATGCTTCGCGCTCCGGAGCGCGGAGCATCGCTCCGCCCGGCCACGGCAAGCAGATGTTCCCACTCACCTTTGCGCGCAGCCGGCATCGAATCCCACAGCCGAACCGTGATAAATTGGACGAGTCCCGGCTTGTCGCAGTGCGGCAGGTAACCCCGTTCGTGCCAGCCGCGAAAGCCTCCGGCCTCAGCCTCTGCTGAAACCGGTTCGCTCCCCTGCCGCTTGCCGGCGATGAGGCGGCGCAGATGCTGGCGTTTGGTGTAAAGCGGCATTTCCGTTTGAAGCGCGGCGCAACACCCCGCGCGATTCAATTTAATCAAATGACAGCTCGCGGAGCAATGCTCCGCGCTCCGGCTTGCGCGAAGCCGGAAAGGCAAAGTGCTCGCGAACATTCTGGCGAGCATCAAAGAATGGTCGGCTTGATACAATTCACAAACAAAAACGCGATTGCCGTGATCGGCAACCGCGTTTTGCTTTGGCAGAAGTTCAGTTTCCCAGGCCAGGCAGCTTCTTGATGCTGTCCATGGCGCCCTTGGCTTTTTGCCAACCGGGCGCGTATTTGTCGGCGACGGTGGTGATCAGCTTCTTCTGCGGGTCGGTCAGATGGGCGTTGCCCGCGACATTCTTGATGGCCGGAATGGCGGCGGTGACATTGCCGCCGCGCAGCGAACTGACAATGGTGCCGACGTCACCCTGCGCACCGGCGAGCGACGCGAAATTTTTCTGCACGACGTAGGCGGAGGCGAGATTGCCGACCTGCTTGGCGAGGCCGAGTTGTTCAGGCGTGAGCTTGGCGGCCGAGGCCAGCTTGAAGGCGGATGTCAATGCATCTGCATCCATGCCGCCCGTCAACGATTTGAGGGTGCCGTCGAGCGCGCTCTTGACGGCGGCATTTCCAGCGAGCGAGCTGCCGAGTGATTGTATTTTGCCGGTGAGTTCGGAGGCGATTGGGCCGAGCTGGCTGTCGCTGGCAGCCTTGGCCTGGTCTACGAATTTGGACACGAGGCCGGCATCGGCCTGGGCAAAAGCGGTGGCGGTGAAACCGCAGAGCGCGGTGGCGGCGGTGGCGACGATTAAAAGACTGGTCAGATTTTTCTTCATAATACGGACATGATAATTGCCCGGGCAAATCTGGCAAGTCATTCAGCAACCGCGATTATTTTCAGTTGGCGGAAACTATTTCAGCCGTCCGCAGCGTCACTGGCCCGAGCAGGCCCGACTCCAGCAGCGGCGAATCTTTCGTCCAGTGATGCCATGTGGTGAACGTCAACCGGCCAGTTGGGCTGGGTTTGCCGTCAAGAAACCACTGCGGCCATGCCTTGAGTTGCTTGCCGTTCCACTGAACATCCGGCGGCAATTGTTCGTCACCAATGAGCCGGTTCGGCCAGAGGTTGGTGACCTTGACGATCAATTTGTTCGCGCCCGGTTTCGCCACGGCGGTAAGGTTCACGCGGAATGGCGGCTTCCACAGCACGCCAAGGCTCTGTCCGTTCACGGAAACTTCAGCAAAATTTTTCACCGCGCCGAGATCAAGCCAGATCTCGCGCCCGGCAGTCAACCGGTCGGCGGGAATTTCAATTTCCATTTCATAAGTGGCCGTGCCGGAAAAGTAGCGCACGCCGTCATTCGTGTTGGCGGTCCAGGAAATCAGTTTGTCCAGCGTGATTGCCGGCGGCGCGCCCCAATTTGGCGGAAAACTCAAATCCCACGCGCCGGTCACTTCCTGCGGTGCGGCCACGCCGGTGGCGTCGGCGCGCAGAATTTTTCCGCTGGCCGTGCGTAATTCAATCCGGCCATTGCTCCATGCCTTCACCGTCGGCGAGCCGTCCTGGGCGACGATGGTTTCCCATTGCGGCACGCGTCCGCTAGTCGTCACGGGCAGCGTGAGCGTTTCGTTTTCCGGCACGGTCGCATGGCCGGGCTTGCCGTCGAGCGTGTAGTCCACGCGCAGTTCCTTGGCGCGATTCACCGCCGGATCAACGCCGAAGAAACTGTTGTTTGCATCAACGACAAGCTGGCCGTCTCGCACTGATTTGGAAAGCTTCGCGGTCACGTCCATTCCGTTGGTGTCTTCCGTGGCGGCGTAAATTGCGCGCTGAATTTCCAGTTTCGGCGTCGCGGATGATTCGGTGGAACTGATGCTGGTGACGGCGACAATGTGATCCGCGCCAGCCGCCGCGTGACGGAAAATGACGAACACCGACCCGGCGGGTTCAAAATCGAGCCGCACCGTCGTGCGCCCGTCCTGCGCGCTCCAGACCGGCGCGGGTTCAATCACGCCGGTGTCGGGATGCCACAATTCCGGAGTTTTGCCGCTGACACGGAACGTGCAATCGGCTGAATCAAA
>JBEKRA010000392.1:0-2852 GCA_049519195.1 Verrucomicrobiota bacterium | reverse complement strand
AGGCCTCCGGCTGGTAATAATCGAAATAGCTGACGAAGTATTCAACGGCGCTGTTCGGAAAAAAACTCTTGAACTCGGCATAAAGCTGCGCGGCAAGCGTCTTGTTGTGCGAGATGACGAGCGTCGGCTTGTCCACGTTCCGGATGACGTTCGCGACGGTGAACGTCTTGCCGGAGCCGGTCACGCCGAGGAGCGTCTGGTGTTTCGCGCCGGACATGATGCCTTCCGTCAGCTTCGCAATCGCCTGCGGCTGGTCGCCGGCGGGCTGGTATGGCGCAACAAGTTCAAACATGCCAGATGAAGGTAGGAGGGCAACGGGACAGAGTCAATGAAGCGCCCCAATCATTAGGGGTTTAGCGGTTTTGGGGGAATGTTCGTCTTGACGAGCCGGGATGAATCGGCTTTCTTACCCGGCGTGTTGTTTGCAACATTCAACACAGCTGGTGCTGTTTTGGCCGGCCGCCCAATGGGCTGGTGGCCGTTTCGATGCCAAACAGTGCAAGGGATGCCATAAAAGGCTGTAGAAAATTCGCGGGTCGTTGGAAGCCAATGTAGCTCAGCGGTAGAGCAACGGTTTCGTAAACCGTCGGTCGCCGGTTCAATCCCGGCCATTGGCTCCACTTCCAAGCGGGGATTTCCCAACGGATTGTGATGCGAAAGAGGTGTCAGTGAAATGGCGCGTCGAAAGACAACTGGCCACAATTCTACAGAACCGACAGAACTTTGCTGAAACTCGTCCGCCACGCGCTTACGCGATAATGCCGGGCTGGTTCATGATTCAGGACCAGAAAGACATCATTGACAACTATCTGCCTTAACCCGCCCGGTTAGTTCACAATTTGCGCCACCCGTTTCGCTGTTCACCCGTGGCCAACCAAATCTGGCAAGCCTGGCCGCCTCCATTCCGCGTCAATCCGGCCTCCGTTCCGCTTGCGTGCATGTTCCATCGCGCTGAAATGGCACCCGCGCCCCGCGCCAGGCTTTCAGCCAACGGACTTGACGCCGCAAGCCGGAAGACTGGCTTGCCCCAAGACATTCCACGCGACCGGACTCGCGACCATTGCACTCCATCCGGGTTGCAACTCGATTCCGGCAACCAAGTCATGCCATTCAACAGAATTGAATGGTGCGGCTGGGGTGACGTTGAATTCGCCAACGAAACTTTCTATCGAGTGTGCTGCGTTCAACGACCTTTGGTTTGAATCGCCGCAACCAACGGGCCGCGATCTTTCTGCAAATCCAAAGGAATATGCCTCATCATAACCGATACGAATTGAATCACCTGATTCGGCTGATACGAGAATAGATTGCAAAGCCATTTCGCCAATTTCACGTTCTTTGCACGGCATCATGATTTGAATTGCCTCAGCCACGACGCGGGCCACAAATCATTGCCCGAAAAATTTCTGAATCTCCTTCACCGCTTCCACAAACCGGGCCACCTCGGCCTTGGTGTTGTAAAAATAAAAGCTCGCGCGGTCGGTGGATTCCACGCCAAGCCGGTGCATGAGCGGTTGCGTGCAATGATGCCCGCCGCGCAACGCCACGCCCGTCTGGTCCGCCAGCGTCACCACGTCGTGCGCATGAACATCCTTGAGCAGAAAACTCACCAGCCCGGCGCGGCCGGGTAGTGGCACAGGCATCTTGCCTGTGAGTTGCAAGCCCGAATCACACAGGCGAGACGCCTGTGCCACTGCGGGTTTCGGGCCGAAGAGCCGGATGTTTTTCATCGCGGCCAGTTTTTCATAGGCGTAATTCGCCAGTTCCTGGTCATGTTTCCAGATGTTTTCGCGGCCAATGGCGTCGAGATAATCCATCGCGGCGTGCAAACCAATGGGGCCGGAAATGTCCGGCGTGCCGGCCTCGAACCGATGCGGCGCTTTCTTGAACTCGGTCTTTTGATACTCGACGGACAAAATCATTTCGCCGCCGCCCTGATACGGCGGCATGGCGTCGAGAATTTCCCGCCGTCCCCACAAAACGCCGATGCCGGTCGGCCCGCAAATTTTGTGGCCGGAGAACGCAAAGAAATCGCAGCCGATTGCCTGCACGTCCACGGGACAATGCCCGGCGCTCTGCGCGCCGTCCACGAGCGTGACGATGCCAAGCTTGTGCGCGCGGGCGCAAAGTTCGGCAACCGGATTTACCGTGCCGAGCGAATTGGAGATGTGAACCATCGAGAATATTTTCACCTGCGGCGTGAGCAACGAATCGAGTTTGGATAAATCGAGAATGCCTTCGTCGCCTGTGATGGGCACATAGGCGATCTTCGCGCCGGTGCGTTGGGCGAGCAATTGCCACGGCACGAGGTTGCTGTGATGCTCCATTTCCGTGAGCAGAATCACGTCGCCGGATTTGAGATTTTTCGCGCCCCAGGAACTGGCGACGAGGTTGATGCCTTCCGTCGTGCCGCGCGTGAAGATGATTTCTTCGGCGGTTTTGGCGTTGATGAATTTCGCGGCGCGGGCGCGGGCGGCTTCGTAGCCGGCGGTGGCGCGGTTGCTCAATTCATGGATGCCGCGGTGGACATTGGCGTTGTCGCGTTCGTAATAGCGGACGAGCGCGTCAATCACCGCGCGCGGCTTTTGCGACGTGGCGGCGTTGTCGAAATAAACCAGCGGCTTGCCGTGGACTTTCTGGTCAAGGATCGGGAAATCCTTTCGCAGCGCGGACCAGTCAATTGTTTTTGTTTCCTTCATGTTTGATCCGCGAATTACGCGAATTTTCACGAATTACATTTTCAGAAAATTCGCGGCCATTCGCGAAATTGGCGGATAATTATTACATCAATCCCAATTGCAGCCTGGCCGCCTCGGTCATCATGCCCTGGTTCCACGGCGGATCCCAGACGA
>JBEKRA010000391.1:0-2865 GCA_049519195.1 Verrucomicrobiota bacterium | reverse complement strand
GCTTCCGTTCGTCTGCCCGGCGTTCAAGGCTGCGGTGGTCAAGGCCGCGCTATCAGTATGCTGCACAATCGCTGCTGAAAGGGCGGCGGCGGCATTACCGGACGCATTGGCTTGAGCGTTCTTCTTTTGCGCGATGTAACTGGCTACCAGCGCGGCCAAAGTCGCCACAGCGGTCGCTGCTGTGCCCCAAGGCGCGGGAATGAGCGGCGCAGCGGCGTTGGTATAGGTCACGCCCTGCATGACCGCCGTGTTTGGCACGTAAAAGTTTGTGCTCGCGGGCGCGCCCGTGGCGGGATTGGCTGGCACTACTACAGGCGTAGCCAGTTTCGTAGCACAGCCGTAAAAGCCGAGTGCGATGAAGCACAAGGCGGCACATATGGAGATTTTCAGGTTTTTAATTTTCATTTTTTGATTCGTCTTTCAGTTCTTTACTTCGCAGTTCACGCCGCAGTTTAACCCATTCCCGCACAGCGCGCAAGGCCATATAAATCGCCGTGGCCGTGGCCGCCAAGCCGCCCGCCAGTTCCGACCAATGCGCGACAACGATTGACGCGCAGAATCCCACACCGCCGGTCAAGGCATGTCCGTCTATGCCTAACCGTTTCATCGTAAAACCCATGCAAAAAATCCGGCGGCTTCGATCACGATCCCCGCCACAAGCCAAGCAACCGCTTTCGCCCCGCGCGCCTTTTCCCCGTCAATTATTTCACTTGATTTCATAACTTATAGTCCGTCCGCCGCGCGGACCGGGTTTTCTCACAACCGCGATCCGAAACTTCCTTCCGCCCTTGCGTTCCACCGTCCGCCAGCGGACCACCCCTCCGCGCGCTACGATCTCTTTGTCAATCGGCGTCGGCATTAGTTGGACAGCGTGCGGGTGATCGTCCGCTGATAGGTGATATACCCCGCAAACGTCCCGGACGGCAAAACAAACGGCGTTGTCAGGACCAGCACGAAAATCGGTGCGGCGTAGTTGGCGTTCCCGCCGTTGCCGCTCACGAAATAAATCGCGTAAACTGTTTGCGCCGCCGTATTAAAGGAGAATGATATTTGAGTGGTCGCCACGCCGACGCTGACTTGCGACCAAGCCGCGCCCGCGCTCGACCCAAAACCGATTGCCTGCGCGGAAGTGGCCGCCTGCGAAATGTGGGCGTTGAGCGAAGGCGCGCTGACGATGTTTAAGGCCAGCATGGGCGGCGCGCCGTCCATAGTGTAGGCGCTCATGCCCTGAAAATCGCCCGCGGTGCCGTCGGTGTTGACCTTGTGACAGTCCCAAAAGTTGAACATGACGCTCCCGGACGAATCAAAGCCGGTTACGACGCTGCCCATGGCCGTTGGGACATTCGGCGACAGCGTAAACGTGATCTGAATCTGGATCACGTAATACTCGGTGATCGCAATGGAGTCCGGCGATGACAGGACAATCCGCCCGTTGCACGTGCCGTTGTTGGTGTTGTTGTCGCTGTATCCGATCTCGCTGACGCTGTAAGGCGCGGCTTGGACGGGAAACTGAAAGGACCGCTGCAAAAGAATTGAGGTTGAGTTCGCGCCGCCCGGGAACGTCGTGGAACAAGCGCCCGGTGAAGTCACATAGTTTTGCGACCGGCAACCGCCCGTGAGCGCCGTCAACGGCGTGGTCAAGGCCGTCTGTGCGACATACCAGACCGTTCCGGCAGTGGCGGTGCCGACGGACATGCCCGCGCCGGAAACGTCCACGTGCTGATTGTCCATAAAAGTTGCAATGTATTGCTCCGCCCCGCCCGGACCAGTGCCGTATTTGAACAGCGCGCCCACATCGCCAGCAGCAAAAAATGGCGCGCTCGCGGTGATCGTGGTCCCGACTTGCGTGAAAGTGACGGTGTTGCCCGGTTTTGAGTTCGCCGCGTTGGATGAGCCGATTTTCGCCGTAAGGAAGATGGACGAAAAATTGAGCGTGCCCAAGGCCAAGGCCGTGAGCGCGGAATCGAAAACCAAGTTTGGCCGGGCCTTTCGGGTACGCAAGGTTTTCCCGGTCTTTGCGTCCCGGACTTCCGCGCTCACCAAAACTTTTATGCCTGTTTTCACATTCCTGTCGAACCGTCTATGATTGCGCCAGCGCTTCCAGCGCCGTCGGTGATTGACTCGGTATGCGGAGTGTAAACAAAGCCGCCCGCGACAGCAACAACAATGTTTGTCTCATATTCCGCGCCGTCCCGCTGAAACGGTCCGCTCGCCTCACCGTTGAGAATCTGCCCGGCAACATCCGTTTCAATTTCCGCCACGGCCCGGCCATGCAGCGTCGGACAATAACCGCCAATGATTGCGCCCGTGAGAATAGCCGCATCGGCGATGGACTCCGAGTGTTGAGTGTAAACAAGGCCGCCAGTGATAAGGACCGCCGATGCGCCGGGCGGCTCTTGGACGCCGCGATACCTTTTGTGACCCGCCAGGTAGAAAATCGGCGTCGGGATCGTTTGGATGTTGTTGGGCAAAGGCACATGCAGTTATTGCCAATACACTTTGATGGAAAAATGGGTGAAATCCCCGACGTTTTGGACAATTCCGCCGGCACGGACATAATTGATGTTCATCCCCCCCGTGCCCGTGTAAGAGAGAATAATATCAACTGCGGTGCAATAAAGGCCAAACGGCATTGTTTCGTCGTTGTAATCGTAAAAGCTCCAAATGTCATATTCCTGTCCGACTTGTGCGCCTGATGAATCGGCGGTAGTGCATAGCAAAACCGCTCTGATAAAAGCCGGGAGAGGTGATAGATTGTGGTTGAAAGCCCATACTTGAGGCTGGGCTTCGGTCAATGCAACGGTATGTGAGTTCATGGCGTTTCCTGAAATGATAGAGCAGTTGATATTTGAAGCATCGGAAACC
>JBEKRA010000390.1:0-2867 GCA_049519195.1 Verrucomicrobiota bacterium | reverse complement strand
GTCCGCCCAATCTGCTCCGGTGCGGGCGTGCCATGAATGCCGTAACCAGGTTTGTCCAATCCAATCCAATCCACGCCCACCGGATTATTCGGCCCCGGCGGCAAAATCAATTTTTGGTCCAAGGTTTTTGCCTCCGGTGATTCAGGAAAAAGCTCCGGATCAAATGTGTAATTCGGATTTGGCGCGAGGACGGCGACGCGCAATTCGCCGACCGGCCGCTTTTCGACGCGGGCGGCGATGCTGCACGGACAATGCAAAAGCAAATTCGTTTCCGAGTCGAACGCCTCCAGAAATTTGTCCGACAGGTGGATGACCACGAAGGCCGCCTTGTTAGTCGGCTCCGGATAATTCACGTCGGGAATTTTCAAAACCGTTCCGGCGGCAAGGTTCGTCCAGTTCACCTCTGGATTGAATTTCCTGATCAAAAGCGGATGCGCATGGCTTTTTTCCGCGGCGAGTTCGAGCTCGGTTTCGTAATCCAGCGCGGTTTGCTGCGACTTGGCCAGCCACGTTTTGCCGAGCGGCTGCAGTCTGGCCAGATCGTTCGTTGTCACGATGTAATTTGTCAAAAGCGGCGCGTCGAGCGTGAGTTTTGCCCGCGTGTCCGCGTCGAGCTTTCCGGTCTGCGGCAGATTTTCCACTCCTTGAAAAACCGAAATCGCCGCGCGCGTCTGCGAGCCGATCGCGGCGTCAATCGAACCCGGCGAAATGCCGCGCCTCGCCAGCGCTATCTGCGCCTCGAAAATGTCGTGAACCGGGCGCGGAAAATCCACCGGCAACTGGCGCGAAACCGTCAGCGGCTGAACTTGCGGTCGGACTTGCGGCTGAACTTGTGAACGGACTTGCGGTCTGGCTGCCGCCGGAGCGGGTGCGTGAACCATTTTCACCGGGAATTCGCGCTCCCGCCAAAACCAGATCGCGGCGGCAACGAGCGCCAGCGCCACCAGCCAGCGAAGGCCGCCGCGCCTTTTGCGGCGCGCGCCCGACAACTGGTATTTTGATCTGGAGCGGCGAGGCACGGCGGAATTAAGCCACAAGCGCGTGGCCGACCCAAGTTTGAAGTCGCGGCGAAATCAGCGCTGATTCAGCACCGCGTCGCCGATGAGCTTCGCGGCGTTATCATAGCTGACCAGCCCGGTGTTGATGGTCAGGTGATAAAGCAACGGGTCGTTGATGTCGGCGTGAAAATATTTTTTAAGGTAGCGTTGTCGGCCCAAATCTTCGCGCAGACAGAACTTGCGGGCCTCGGTCTTGGTCATGCCGTAGGATTTGCGGGAGTATTCGACGCGTTGTTCCAGCGGAGCGATCAGGCGGACGTGAAATATGTTCGGCAGCCTGGCCGTTATGACGTTGCCGCCGCGGCCGATGAGGATGACATTGCCGAGGCTGGCCAGTTTAAGGACGGTTTCGGTGGTATGGCGGATCACCGTTTGAGACGATGGGTAGGCTTGGAACAAATCGGCCATGATGTCTTCCAGATATGAAACACGGTCCTCGGGCAGGAATTGGGCCAGGCGGGTCGGGAGGTCGTGGTCTTCCAGCACCTTGTCCATGAGATTGCGGTCGAACACCGTCCACGGCCGGGCGTTTTTGGGCGAATTTTCCTGGAGATAACACGCCAGTTTTTCAGCCACCGCGAGCGCGCCGCAGCCGGCCTGCCGCGAAATTGTCACTGCGCGCCGGACTCCAGCCTCCGCGCCCGCGCCCGCCTCGCCGGCCGATTGGCACTGGCTGCTGATAAAGGAAGTGCAATGTTCAACGCCAAGGTTTGTCATAATCAACTCCGTTGTTTGCCAAGACAAGTTATGCCACTTGAATGTGGTTTTCAAGGCTGCCCGGAATGATTTGATAACAGCCGGTGAAATGAATCAACCAAAATCAATTTTCTGCTGAACCAGCGTTTTGTGGTAGGCGCACGCAATTTGATCCACCAGCGGTGATGGCGCAACCAAATTGCCGTCGAGCGCCGCGACCGGCACGATGCCAAAAACGCTTTGCGTGACGAAAAGACCCGCGGAATTCCGCAACACCTCCGGCTTGATGGCGCGCTTGTTCGTCTCCAGCCCGAATGCCCGGCAGATTTCCAGAACGACCGCGCGCGTGATGCCCGGCAACGCGCCGCACTCCTCCGGCACGGTGCAAATGGTGTCGCCGCGGACCCAGAACAAATTGCCGCCGGCGGTCTCGGCCACTTCGCCGTTCGTGTTCAACAGCAGCGCCTCGTCCGCGCCGCGTTCCACGGCTTCGGCGCGCGCCATGACATGCGGAATCTTGCTCGTCGTCTTGAACGCGGCCAGCGGGTCGCCGGCGGGGATGCGAAACGAGGAGGTGATGAGATTCCATTGCAGCGGAGCGCCGAGCGCGGGATGCAGCGTCATCACGACCGTCGGTTTGCATTCGCTGTTTGGTGTGTAGCCGCGTCCGCCCGGCCCGCGCGTCAGCGTCAGGCGCAAAATCGCATCGGGCATTTTATTTTGCCAGATGAGCCGCCCGGCGAATGTTTCCAGTTCCGCCGGCGTGAAGGGGCATTTGATTTTCAGAAAATCCACGCCGCGCGCCAGCCGCTCCAGATGCTGCGCGAAACGGAATGGCCTTCCGCGAACGACGCGCATCGTTTCAAACAATCCGTCGCCCAGCAAAAAGCCGCGGTCGCTCACGGGAACGACCGCCTGCGATTCGGGCAAAAATTGTCCGTTGAGAAAAACGAGCACGCCCATTTTTAACGCAAAGACGCAAAGAGGCAAAGTCGCAAAGTTTGGGATTATGCCTTTGAAAACAGCCCGGGAGCGCCGGCGTCCCGCCGGCCAGTTTTTTGAAGCAGCACGCCGGCGGGACGCCAGCGCTCCCGGAAAAAACGTGCCAACCCT
>JBEKRA010000389.1:0-2871 GCA_049519195.1 Verrucomicrobiota bacterium | reverse complement strand
GGCGCGATGAATTCGTCCGGCCCATACATGCTGGCAAACGGCGCGGTGAGCCGCACTGTCAATCCCTTTTGTTTCGCGGCGGCGGCGAGATTTTCGGCGCGCGCCGGCGTCTGATTGAAGACTTCGGTGGCCAGCGCATTAGCCTGCTTTTGCGCGTCGGTCGCGGCCTGTTTGCGAATCAGGTAGTCGCGGATTCTGGCCTTTGCATCTTCCGGCGTCTTGGCGTCCGGCACGGCCCCCATCCCGTCCTGGCGGAAAATGTTTTGCACCTCGTTGTCGAGGTTGGTTTTGCCGATTGTCTGCTCGGCGGCGGCGAAGTAATTGCTCACGTTGAACTCGACGTAATTGACCTGCACGCGGTCGGGCAGGCGGTATTGCGCCAGATAGTTCGTGTAAAACTGCGCGACGTCCGCGGGCGTGGCGGCGACCTGCGCCAGATAATTCGACGCCGAGAAGAAAACAACCTGCGCGGACACCTCCTGACGCTCGCGCTGGTAGGCGGCAACGGCTTCCTGCGGCGTGACGAAGGCGCCGGGCAGGCCCAGAGTCTGGACCAGTTGCTGGATGACAACATCGTTGCGGGCAAAACGCTCGAAATCCTCGGCGGTCAGGTTCTCCGGCGTCAACACGCGCTTGACGAACGCCTCAATCTGGACGGACTGGCCGTTGCGTCCGAGCGAACGGAGCATTTCACCCGCCGCCGCCGCCGCCGCTTCATCGCTCACATAAATGCCCAGGGCGGCCGCCTTTTGCGTGAGCATCAGGCGTAGGTAAATTTGCTCCTGCACATCCTTGTCCTTGATGTTCGGGTTGCGCTCCGGCCATGCGTTGTTGTGGAGCCAGTAAAACAGGTAAAACTCGTTATGGGCGTTTATGTATTCCTGCCGGGTGATTTTGTGGCCGTAAAGCGTGCCGTAATCGCCGATTTCGATCCCGCTGCCGTTGCGCGAGGCCGGGGCGGCGCCCCAGTAGAGAAATGAAACTACCGTAAGGCCGGCGATGATCCACCAAAGCCACTTCGAGTGTTTGCGAATTGTCCCGATCATAGTGAAAAAATGGAATCTTTAGCTTAACCAGCCGGCGGGGACATGGCAAACGGAAATTAACATTCATCCTCGTCCCCGATTTTGGTGATTTCGAGGTCGAGGAACGGCGATGAGGACAATTACGGTTCCTTCAGCCACTTCGCCGCGTCCGCCGCCGCGTAGGTGATGAGGATGTCCGCGCCCGCGCGCCGCATCGCCAGCATACTTTCCAGCGTCACCGCGCGCTCGTCAATCCAGCCCCGCGCCGACGCCGCCTTGATCATCGCGTATTCGCCGCTCACGGCGTAGGCGGCGGTGGGATAACCGAACTCCGCCTTCACGCGATGAATCAAATCCAGATACGCCAGCGCCGGCTTGACCATCACGATGTCCGCGCCTTCCTGGATGTCCAGCGCCACCTCGCGCAGCGCCTCATTCGCGTTCGCCGGGTCCATCTGGTAACTGCGCCGGTCGCCGAACTTCGGCGCGGACTCCGCAGCTTCGCGAAACGGCCCGTAAAACGCCGACGCAAATTTTGCCGCATAACTCATGATTGGCGAGTCGGTGAAACCGGATTTGTCCAGCTCGGCGCGGATGGCGGCCACGCGGCCGTCCATCATGTCGCTCGGCGCGACGATGTCCGCGCCTGCTTCGGCGTGGCTGGCGGCGGTTTGTGCGAGCAACTTCAGCGACGGGTCGTTGAGGATTTTTAGTGGCACAGGCATCTTGCCTGTGTGTTGCTGCATTTTGGAATTCACAGGCAAGATGCCTGTGCCACTACTAACCACGCCGCAATGGCCGTGTTCCATGTATTCGCACAGGCACACGTCCGTGATGACCAGCAGCGACGGCAATTCCTTTTTCAACAGCCGCACCGTCTGCTGGACGATGCCGTTCTTCGCGTAAGCGCCGGAAGCCTTCGCGTCCTTTTTATCGGGAATGCCGAAGAGCAGGACGGCGGGAACGCCGAGCGCATGTGCGAGCGCCGCCTCGCGCAGGACTTCATCCGGCGAAAGCTGGAAGACGCCGGGCATGGCGTCAATCTCGCGGCGCAATTTTTTGCCGGAGCGGGCAAACAGCGGCAGGACGAGCTGCTCCACGCTCAAGCGCGTTTCGCAGACGAGCCTCCGCAGCGCGGGCGACTGCCGCAGCCGGCGCGGGCGATAAACGGGAAATCCGGGCAAATTCATGGCAGCAGTCTAGGTTTTGTGCAGCAGGGGCAAAAGCGGAAAGTGTGGACGGATTTTCAGCCACAAATGGACACAGATGAAACACAGATTTGAATGGTAGGGCGCATTACTCCGTGCGCGCCGTGTAGTGTCCGGCCTGTGGCCGGAATCGAGGCACAGCCTCGACACTACACGCGGCGGGCAGGGGACTGCCCACCCTACCTACGGAATCGCAAGACGATTGGTGGCCACGCCGGTTTGGCGAAGAAGATTTATAAGGTCGGAATCGGTTACTGATGCAACACTGCCATCAACGAGGCCAATGTTGCCGTAGAAAGCACGCCGCGTAGGAGTCCAAAAGTGGGCCATCTCTGAATCTTCGTGCCGCCCGGAAGTCCAAGTGATGGGAGTGTTTGTCGAAAGTTCCAGCAGCCCGGATTTTACAGGGACGCCGCCAATGGCAAAATTGTCGTCACCCGAGAGAAACATTTGTGGATTTGCGTCGTTGGCATCCACATTGACGAAGTAACTGACGTGACCCGCAAGCTGCGATGAAAAATTGGCGGCGGGCGGCAGATGTTCCTTGTCTTGCGGACAAACCAGAATTATCGGTGTGGTGAGGTGGACCCCAAAAATTGGACCACAAGTTAAGATGGACTTTCGCTGGTCTGCTGGAG
>JBEKRA010000388.1:0-2877 GCA_049519195.1 Verrucomicrobiota bacterium | reverse complement strand
CTTGGCCAGCGCCTCCGCCTGGGTTTTGCCGTAAGCCATGCAGCCGGGCAATTCCAAGACTTCGGCAATCCAGCGGCCATCCTCCTCGCGCTCGACTTCGATTTTCAGATTCATAGCTGGAAATTAAATCAAATCCCTGATACTGTCGAATTCAAAAGCGTCGGCACCGGATACGGGACGTGGGCGTGGACGCGCCGGAAGATGTGGAGTGGGTGGAAAGATATTTGAAGTATTGAAATGAAATTCATATTTGTAACCGGCGGCGTGGTGAGTTCGTTGGGCAAGGGCCTGACGGCGGCCTCGCTCGGAACGTTGCTCGAAAACCGCGGCCTGAAGGTCGCGCTCCAAAAATTCGACCCCTACCTCAACGTGGACCCGGGCACGATGTCGCCGTTTCAGCACGGCGAGGTTTATGTGCTCGACGACGGCGCGGAGACCGACCTCGACCTCGGCCATTACGAACGGTTCACCAACTGCAAACTCACGCGGCTCAACAACCTTACCAGCGGCCAGGTCTACCAAACCGTGCTCAACAACGAGCGCGAGGGGAAATATCTCGGCAAAACGGTGCAGGTGATTCCGCACGTCACGGACGAAATCAAAAACCGCATCCACGTCCTCGCCGAAAAATCCAAGGCGGACGTCGTCATCACTGAAATCGGCGGAACGACCGGCGACATCGAAGGCTTGCCGTTTTTGGAAGCCATCCGCGAATTCGCGCTCGAAGCCGGCGTGGGCAACACCTGTTTCATGCACGTCACCTACGTGCCGTTCATCAAGGCGGCGGGCGAATTGAAGACGAAGCCGACGCAGCAATCGGTCGCCAAGCTGCGCGAAATCGGCATCGCGCCGAACCTGCTGGTTTGCCGTTGCGAACGCCCGCTGGACAAGGAGTTGCGCCAGAAAATTTCCCTGTTCTGCAACGTGCCCGTCGAGGCGGTCATCGAGGAGAAGGACGTGGACCATTCGATTTACGAGGTGCCGCTGATGCTCCAGCGCGAGCGCGCCGACGAGCTTGTCTGCCAGCTTTTGCGCCTCGACACGCCGCCGGCGAACATGACGCACTGGCAGGAAATCATCCGCAAGCTCATCGCGCCGCAGCATCGCGTGCGCGTCGGCGTCGTCGGCAAATACATCGTCCTGCAGGACGCCTACAAATCGGTCTATGAGGCCATCGTGCACGGCGGCATCGCCAACGATTGCGGCGTGGAAATTGTGCAGGTGGATTCCGAGGAGATTGAAAAGGACGGCGCGGAAAAAATGCTGAAGGGCTTGGGCGGCATTCTCGTGCCGGGCGGATTCGGCGAACGCGGCATCGAAGGGAAAATCCTGGCGGCGCAGTTCGCCCGCGAAAATAAAATCCCCTACCTCGGCCTCTGCCTCGGCATGCAAATCGCAACGATTGAATTCGCGCGGAACGTTTTGAAATTAAGCAAGGCGCACTCGACGGAGTTCGATCCGGCCACGCCGCATCCGGTCATCGCCATGCTCGATGAGCAGCGCAAGGTCACCAAGAAGGGCGGCACGATGCGGCTGGGCGCGCAGCCGTGCCAGCTCGCGCTCGGCACGAAAGCGGCGGAGCTTTACGGCTCGTTCGTGGTCAAGGAACGCCACCGTCACCGTTATGAATTCAACAACAGCTACCGCGACAAATTCGAAAAGGCCGGTTTTGTGTTCAGCGGCCTCTCGCCGGATGGCAAACTGGTCGAGGTGATCGAGCTGAAAGATCATCCGTTTTTCGTGGCGAGCCAGTTCCATCCGGAGTTTTTGAGCAAGCCGCACCAGCCGCATCCGCTGTTCAAGGGCTTCATCGCCGCCGCGCACGCCCGGACCCACCAGAAGCCGCTGTGAAACACTATGAAAATCATACCGCAAACAGAAATTGAGAAAAAACGTGCCGCATGGTTGGTTGAGCATTCCAAATCGGAAATGTCAATCGGCGAAAAATTTCAACTATTGGACCAGTGCAGGATGCTTTTCCCGGCAACGCCGGAAGATCGAAGGCGAAAAACTGAAAGCCTGATGGCGATGCCGGAATTCGCGCTTTGATTGCGTTGTATGAAACGCATCTTTTTCAAGATTTGCGTTGCGGTTTTTGTCCTCTTTGTATTTCTCGTCATTAGTTTTGTTGTCTGGCGGGCGAACCTCGCGCACGATGTGAACGCAAAATTGGCTGCGATTCGCGCCGCCGGTTTGCCAACGAGCGGCGCGGAACTGAACGCTTATTATCCCGCTGTTCCCGACAGTGAAAACGCTGCGTTGGTGATGACTCAAGTCTTCGGGCTGATGCAGACTTTTCCTGATAGTCGCTCGAATGAAGTCGATCATTTCAGAATTCCTTTGCGCGGCGAATTTCCCACTTCAGAACAGAAGCATATCTTCGCTTCCTATGTCGAAATGAATTCAGCCGCGCTTGCCAAAATGCGCGAGGCAATCAAACTGCCGAAAAGCCGGTATCCCATTGATTTCAGCTTGGGGATGGATTGTCAACTGCCCCATTTATCTAAATTAAGAGATCTCGCACGGATGGAAGAATATACAACCCTGCTAGAACTTGAATCCAACGACCTAATCAAAGCGGATGCTTCAATTAAAAATATTCTCGGCATAAGCCGAACGCTGGATTACGAACCAAACACTATTTCCTGGCTCGTCCGGATTAGCACAATTTCGATAGCCGTGGCGATGGTTGAACGCCGTTTGAATTTAGGCGATGGCGACGAATTGGAATTGGTTGCCCTGGCTTCTGGTTTTGCGCTTTCCGAAAAGACAAATTTGTTGGCGCGCACGCTCATCGCCGATCGTGCAATTAAAATGCGTTACTTCCATATTACTTGGGCGGAGATTAAGCGAATCAGCGAAGCATCCGGCGATGCA
>JBEKRA010000387.1:0-2884 GCA_049519195.1 Verrucomicrobiota bacterium | reverse complement strand
GGCTGCGGTCGGCGAAGCGTCATGCGAGTCGTCGGAATACATCCGCACTCCCAGATTGATTTGGCGCAGATTACCAACGCAGACCATTCGCTGCGCTTTGGCTTTGGCACTGCTCAAGACCGCCAATAGCAACGCAGCGAGGATGGCGATGATTGCAATCACGACCAGCAACTCAACCAGCGTGAATCCTGCATTATTGTAAATCTTACGTCTCAATCTCATGCAAGAGATGCGCGACCTTCGCCACCTAACACAGCTTTGTTCGCAGCCTATCCTGTTTCACGGTCAAACCTGCGGCTGGGCTTCCACCGGAGCGGCGGGCGGGGCCACGGGCGCCTCGCTTTTCCACGCCTCGATTTTTTCGATGCGGTGGCGGTGCTTCGCGCCGTGAAATTCAAATTCCACTTCCTCGCCGGGTTTGTGGTTCAGCAGCGCCGCGCCAACGGGCGAAAGGTAGCTGATGACGCCCTTGTCCGGGTCGGAATCCCACGCGCCCAGAATTGTGAACGTCTCCGGCAGGTTCGTGCCGAGGTCGGTGGCCAGCACGATGCTGCCGATGTTGACGGCGTCGGTCTTGGTGTTGGAAAAATCCGTGCCGCGGGCGCGCATGAGCTGGGTTTCGAGTTCCTGTTTCTGGCGCATGAGGATTTTCTGCATTTCCTTGGCGGCCTTGAATTCGTGGTTTTCGCTCAAGTCGCCGTAACTCCGGGCGACGGCGATTTCCCTGGAGTTGGCCGGGATTTTTTTCTGCACGAGTTCCTGATATTCGATTCGGCGGCGCTCCAAACTTTCCCACGAAACGAGCAGCGCGGTGTCCTGCTTGGTCTGCTCGCCGCTGACGAGCGACTGGACGGCGGGATGCGCCTTGACGAGCCGCGCGAGCAGCGAGCGCTTGTCCATGTCGTCGAACACGGTCGAAAGCTGCAAGGCGCGCGTCAAATCCTTGATGACTTCAATGTCGGCGGACGCGGTCAATTCGCCGAGCAATTCCTGGTCGTCCAGGATGAATTCGCGCAGGCGGTTTGAGCGTTTCTCGTTGAACTGGTCGCGCTCCATCGCCGTGAGCATGGCGCGGAAAACCTCGGGGCCGAGGATGTCCGCGAAGGAATCGTTGCGGTCGCGTCCGAGCCAGAGCAACAGCTCGCTGCCGGCGGTGTGCTGGCTGATGAGACGCGCGAGCGTTTCCTTGAGCAAATCCATTTTGCCGCCCTGGATGAGCAGGCTGGCCAGTTCGCGGCACAATTTCGCGGAGGCGGCGTTCAGCGCGCCCCGCGCCATTTCCGGCCAGCGGTCGGGATTCGACGCCTTGAACGATTCCAGCGCGCGGTGATGTTTCGCGACGGGAACTTGTTCGAGCACCTGGCCGAACCTGATGCCGTCCTGCAACCAGATTTGCGCGTCGGTGATTTCATCCGCGGCGGGCGGAAGCCCCGCGACGGCGCGCAACTCGTCGCGCGAAAAAACCGCCTCCAGCGCGACCGCCGGCTGCGTGCGCTGGTGCGACGCGATGTCCGTGTTCAGCGCCGCGATGACTTCGCCGGCCGCCGCCGCCTTGTCCGTCAAATCCGGCATGGCCTTGAGAACCTCGGCAACCACCACGATGCGGGCCTTCAGCCCCTTCGCCGCTTGGAAATCCGCGAGCAGCCGGTCCTGCAACGACGTTTCCTGCGCCTGAAAAACAACCGGCTCGGTCTTTTTCGTCGGCACGATGAAGTGGCCGTCCTTTTTCATCTCGCGCTTGGCGGTGTCCCACCATTTCTTCCAGTCGTCGCGGATGACATCGGGCGAGAGCACGTGTTGAATCTGCTCCGCCGTCGCCCGGCCGCCGTAGCTGTTCAGCACGAGCTTGATCAAACCGATATGATGCGCGGCCAGTTGGCGGACGCCTTCGAGGTCGTTGGTCTTGCGGGCGAGGATGTGGTCCTTGGGAATCGGTTTCAGCGTCTCGGCGGCGAATGACAGATCCATCGTGTGTCCCGGCTTGCCGGCGAAATCAATCGTGAATCGCGCGAATACCGTGTCCACCGTCTTGATTTTTCCGAAGCCCCAGCTCCGGTGCGTGCAGCAGCCGCTCTCCGCCAGGATTGTCAGCGGCTCGACATGGCGTCCCTCAATTTTTCCCGCCGCCGCCAGTTTTTCAAATTCTGATCTCATAAAAAAATCGCATTCTTTCCGTCACGGACTCACAATGCTCCATTAAACGCGATGAATGGACAAAATCCAAGAGAAATTGCGGTCAGAGTTTTGGGACAACGCAAAGCCGGCGGCGAATTCACGGAAAATCTGCTGGAAATCGCGCTGGCCGGCGCGCGGCTTTCGTCCGCCGACCGCAAGCTCTGCCAGAAAATTGTTTATGGCGTTGTCCGCTGGCAGGCCACGCTCGACTGGCTCATCGCCAGGAAAACGGGCGGACGCGAACAAAAATCCGGCCTGCAAAATCTCCTGCGCCTCGGCCTCTACCAGATTTTCTGGCTCGACCGGATTCCCGACCATGCCGCTGTCCACGAGACCGTTGAACTCGCCAAACACGGCGGCTTCGGCCAGCAGGCTGGATTCATCAACGCCATTCTGCGCGGCTACTTGCGCGAGGCCGGCGCGACCCGGAAGCTGCTCGCCGATTTGAAGACGACGGACCCGGCGACCGGCTGCTCGCATCCCGGATGGCTGGTCGCCCGCTGGCAAAAACATTTCGGCGCGGAAAAAACGGCGCAACTGCTCGAATGGAACAACACGACGCCGAAAACCTTCGCGCGGGTGAACACGCTGAAATTTCGGAGGGACGAGTTACACGAGTCCCAAACTTCCGAAACAAAATCAGGGACTCGTGGAACTCGTCCCACCGAATTCAAAGACGCCGGCGATTTGCTCGCCCGCTGGCGCGAGG
>JBEKRA010000386.1:0-2885 GCA_049519195.1 Verrucomicrobiota bacterium | reverse complement strand
AAAGACAGCCGCCGTGAACTATTTTATTGACCACAAACGGGATGATGTTTCTCTGGTTCGAGTTGAATTGGTTGGTCCGAATGAGGGTGGTGTTCGAGAGCTGGCGTGTTCGCCCATTTCGCCTTTTGACCCTCTGATGGCACGTCGCAGATCAGACGTGGATGAAGACGCAAGATGATAAGACCTGGGCCAAACCACCGGTTGGAGTTCAAGCTTTAGCTTGAGCATGGATGACCACACACGCTGAAGCGCGAACTCCAACGAAGCGAAACTTGACATCTGCGTGCAACCGGACAGATGCTGTCCCCATGAAATGGTTATCAACCCGCCCGCTTCCCATGTTGGACTTTGACTGCGAATCCAACCCTTTTCGCAACTCACCCTAACATTGGGCATCAATTATGATCATCATCGCAAGCGCCTTTCTTATCTTGTTGGTTTGTTTTGGTATTGAATATTTTGTAAAAATTCGCTGGTTAAAGGCCGTTTTCCATTTTGTTCTGATTACAGCAACGTCAATTGTGGTTCTCAGATTTGCCTCTGATGTAGGAAGTAAAGTTGAACGCTATGACAATGCCAGCATGGTGGCGGACACACTTGAGTATTTTGAAGACTCTGCTCGAAGCAATTCGTTGCCAGAGATTCGCGCCAAACTTTCGGTTCTCCGTCAGGAGCTTCCGAAAGCTATAACATCTGGAGAGCCTACCACGCCGACGCTTCTTAAGGCTTTGGGTGTTGGAGATTTAACGAACAACGTTTCCATTTCGACCAACACCGCTCCTGAACCAAAGGCAGCTGCCCATTAACCGTTCTCAAACCAAATGCCGCGCTTGGCGCTTGGGCAACGCATTTCTTGTCTTTCGCAGCGGGACAACTTTTTCTTTGGATAGAAATTCTTTAAGAAAACCCGGTTTGTCGTGGCGTCCGCCGTGCCGGTAATCTCGCCACAAGATTTCGGCCACCGGCTTGTGGTCGAGATGGAGTTCGGTGGTGAGAAAATCAAAGAGCAGTTCCATCAGGCGCGACAAAGCGATGCTGTCGGTGCGGCGCGTGCGTTCGTAAAGCCAGTCGCTGAAATGGAGGAAGGCGTGAAAGGGGCGTAGGACAGGCGTCGCGCCTGTCTCACACTTTTCCGAAACAGAAAGAGACAGGCCGGAAGCCTGTTCTACGTTTTCCAAATCAGATGGAGACAGGCGCGACGCCTGTCCTACGCTCCAAATCAGCGGCGTGGTCTCGATGAAGTTGCCGCTGTTGCCGACCATGTCCCAGTAGCGCGCAAAACGGCGCAGCCGTTGCATCGTCGGAAAATCAATCAGCTTGTTCTGGAGAATTTCGTAGGGCGGATGCGGATTGTAAATCACCTGCCACTCGGCGTCGTGCCGGGCAATCGGCGTGCCGCGCAGCCGCTTCAAAATGCCGACCTGGATTTCCTGCGGGCCGAGTGCGATGAGCCGGTCAAAGCCGGCGGCAAAGCTTTCGACAGTCTCGCCGGGCAGCCCGGCAATCAAGTCGGCATGGATGTGGACGCCGGTTTCGCGGCGGAGGAAATGGAAATTGTCCGCGAGCTTGTCGTAATCCTGCCGGCGGCTGATGAGCGCGGCGACTTCGGGATTGAAGGTCTGGATGCCGACCTCGAATTGCAGAGCGCCCGGCGGAAATTTGACGATGGTTTCGCGCAGCGATTCCGGCAGGCGGTCGGGAATCATCTCGAAGTGGAAGAAATGGCCGGGCTGGTATCGTGCGAGAAAGAATTCGAGGATGGTCTTGCTGGTGGCGACGTTGAGGTTGAACGTGCGGTCAACGAACTTGAACTGTTTCAGCCCGCGATCCATGAGGCGCTGCAATTCAGACAGAATCTTTTCCAGCGGCGCCTGCCGGACGGGAATACCGAGCGACGACAGGCAAAACTCGCAGGTGAACGGGCAACCGCGCGATGCCTCGACGTAAATGATGCGATGCGCGAGGTCGTCGTCGGTGTAAAGGTCGTAGGGCGGGGCGATTTGCGAAAGTTCCGGCGGCTCGGCGGGGATGATTTTGGGCAAATCGGTAGGGACGCGCTGCTGCGCGTCCTGGCCGAGCGGCAGCTCGGCCCTACCAAGCAGCACCCGGCACACCTCCGCGAATTTCAAGTCCGCCTCGCCGGTGATGATGTGGTCGGCGAGTAGGACGATTTTTTGTTCCTCCGTTTCGTAGCTGACCTCCGGCCCGCCGAGGATGATTTTGATTTCCGGCCGGACGCGCTTGATGGTGGTGATGATTTCAGACGTCACCTCGATATTCCAGATGTAGATGCCGAAGCCGATGATTTTCGGATTGTGCGCGAGCAGGGCTTCCGCGATGTCGAGCGGGCGCTGGTTGATGTCAAATTCGGCAAGGCAGGCGCACGGCTTCAATTCGCCGAGATTGGCCAGGAGATAGCGGAGGCCAAACGCGGCGTGGATGAACTTCGCGTTGAGCGTGGATAAAACGATGTCCGCCACGTTCACAGTTTAGCAATGCGCGAAGTGCGGCGCAATGAAGCAGGGGCATGGCGGGTTGGAGTTCACGTTTCAGCGTGTCACCCAAACAAGCTGAAGCTTGAACTCCAGCGTTTTCAAGCCGGTGGGACGCCGCCGCTCCCGTGAAAAATCAGCAACCGAATTTATATTCCACCCGGCGGTCGAATCTGTTAAACTCCCCCACCTATGACACTCGACGATATTTTGCTGGAGGCAGAAGACAAAATGATCAAGACCGAGCAGGTGGTCGCGAACGAGTTTGCCGGCGTGCGCACGGGCAAGGCGTCGGGGTCGCTCGTCGAAAACATTGTCGTGGAGGTTTATGGCGCGCAGATGCGAATCCGCGAACTGGCCGGCATCACCACGCCGGAGCCGCGCATGCTCGTT
>JBEKRA010000385.1:0-2890 GCA_049519195.1 Verrucomicrobiota bacterium | reverse complement strand
GCGTGCTGGCCGGCACATAGGTGCTGCCGAAGTCGGTGCTGACCTCCAGAAAAACGTCGAAGAAGCTGTCAATCATATAGCCGCCCGGAATCGTTTCGATCCGCATCTCGCCCGACGACGCCAGCGTGGGGCTTTCCCGGATGATCACCCCGGCCGGCAAGGTTCCGCCGCTCAAATTCAACTGCTGCAATTCGGTCCAATAGACCGCGTCACCGGAGTCGAGGCCGTTGTTGACACCGGAAATCTGCGTCGGCGCGTTGCTGACGACGCCCGATTGCCATGATGCGCCGCCATTGAGCGAGATTTCCATCTCCCACTGCGACGTGCAATTATTGGTCACGCTACCCCCCAACGAGGGTGGCGGCACCGCCCCCGCGCTGAAGACTCGGTGGGCCACGTTGCTGATGAGGATGCCTCCGGGGAACGTAACGATTCCCGGTTCCGGCGGCGCATACAAACCGTTGACCGGCGGCAGACGATTTTGCTGGAAGAAGTGTTTCTTGAGCTGGCGGAGGACGGTCACTTGGAACGAACAATTGGCCTGCTGGCCGCAGGTGTTGGTCGCCGTGCAGTTCACCGTGGTGGCGCCAATCGGGAAGGTGCTCCCGCTGGGCGGCGAACAAACCACGCTGATTGGCGGACAGCCGCCGCTGGTTGTCACAGTGAATGTGACCACCGCCCCGGCTGGACTCGTGGCCCGCACGGTGATGTTGCTCGGACAGGTGATGGTCAGCGGGCTGTTGCAGGGGTTCGGTGTGGAGTTGCTATTGCGAGGAGTGGGCTGGGTGACGACGTCGAAATCCGCCTTGTTGTCATCGGTGTCCTGACATCCGCTCATTTTGCGCACGGACGCCTGCATGCTGTTAAGCGGCACTCCACCGTTGACGGTGGTGTTGCCCTCGCCGAGATTGGCGGCGCCAAACCCGACAAAATCAACGATGCGGTTATCCGGCAGCGAACTGACCGTGCCCAGCGCCGTGTTGACATTGGCGAGCGCGACTTTACCGCTGTCTGGATCAATGTTCAGAAATGTGGTGACGAGATCCGGCGTGACGGGAAATCCGCTGCCGCTTCCAGGCGAGCCGCACTGCACCAGCAAGTAACCGCCGGGTGGGATGCTGGTCCCGGACGGAATGGCGTAGAGCTGGTTTCCGCCGGTGAAGTTGCCGGCCGCCGATGCGTATTGGAGGGACCAGCCGGTCAAGGCAACGGCTGCGCCGCTCCGGTTGAACAACTCCACATAGTCGTATTTGTAATAACCAGACCCGCCGCCACCGCCATACACCTGGCTGATGACGACATTTCCGGTGGCTGAAGCGCCAACTGGAGCCAAAAAGTTGAGAAGAACCACGGCGACAACCTGCAGCGCCGAGGCGACCGTATTTGGTTTAGTTTTCATAAACAAGTCACCCGAATTTGATTGTTTTTTCGCACTGGAGGGCGAGAGCAGTTGCCGAAAACAACTGCCGCAGAATCTGGCAGCCGCCTCCGTCTCCAAACGCGCAGAATAGACTAATGTATTCGTTTGGTCAACAACATAATTCTAATCCATTATTGCTCATGGCATGGCAAAATATGTGGAGAACGCCGCGCGCGATCCAACTTGGACCGGCTAGCCCCTTTGCGGGAAAATTGGCAAGCGCGGCTTTTCAATTTTGGATTGGCGATTGCAGATTGCGGAATTTGGTGGGGCGAGGCTCATGACGAGCCGGTGCTGGCGCACGGCTATCATTTTCATTTACGGCTCGCGAGGACGCTTGCCCCACCGTCAACGGCTTGGTGATATTTTTATCGGCTGCGCAATTTGCGCCACGCCTCCTTCTCCGGCAATTTTACAGAATTTATTTTTCCGCCATTTTCTCCTGCAAAACCGGCTGTTTTATGAATCGAACCGCACTTGGCATCGGCATTGCTTAAGCCATTGCAACGCGGCTGCGGACCGGCATGAGCCGGTGCGCGGACCGATTACAAAACCTATGAAGAAAATTGAAGCGATCATCAAACCGTTCAAACTCGAAGAGGTGAAGGACGCCCTCAATGAAGTCGGCGTCGAAGGCATGACCGTGAGCGAGGTCAAGGGGTTTGGCCGCCAGAAGGGCCATACCGAAATCTATCGCGGCAGCGAATACACCGTGGATTTCCTGCCAAAGATAAAAATCGAAGTCGTCGTGACGGACAGCCATGCCGATGCCGCCGTGGGTGCCATCGTCAAATCCGCCAAGACCGGCAAGATTGGCGACGGCAAGGTGTTCCTTTCAAACGTGGAACAGGCCGTGCGCATCCGCACCGAGGAGAAGGGCGATTCGGCCGTTTAAGAAACAACCAAATGAACCTCACTCAAAATATAGCCATGAAACGATTATTTTTAACACTCGCTTTAATTGCAACCACCGCGTTCGGCGTGTTCACGTCGCGCGCGGATGACACGAACGCCGCGGCGACTGCGGCTGCGCCGGCCCCGGCCGCCGCCCCCGCCAGCCTGCCGCCGGCTTCGATTGATCAACGTGTTGCCGCGCTGGAAGCCTATATTGCCAACACCGACCCAATGGCGCCACTCAAGGGCACGAACGGCACGCAAAACACGGCGAACACCCCGGTCATCGGCAACCCCGGTCCCGGCCACAATGCGTGGCTGCTCACCAGCACGGCGCTGGTGTTGTTCATGACGCTGCCAGGTCTGGCATTGTTCTACGGCGGCATGGTGCGCCGCAAGAACGTCCTGTCCGTGCTCGCGCAATGCTTCCTGATCACCGGCCTTGTGACCATCCTCTGGGTGTTCGTCGGCTATGGCATGATCTTCGGCGGCACGGGTGACATGACCAAAGACTGGATTAAAGGCTGGGTTGGCAGCCCGATGGTCAACTGGATGCTTAACGGTGTCACTTCGGCC
>JBEKRA010000384.1:0-2891 GCA_049519195.1 Verrucomicrobiota bacterium | reverse complement strand
AAAGCTGCCGGTGATGGGCGTAAACCACTTCACGAACGGTAGCCAGTCCGCGAGCGGAATATATTCGCCGAAGATGACCAGCTTCTGCTTGTGGTAAATGCCGGCAAACAATCCGTCCGGGTCGAGCAGGAACGCCGCGTTGAAATCGTCGTTGTCAAATTCGTTGGTGGCGTTTGCGTGCGGCACGGCGTCATTGGCGTTGAGAATCAGCCAGACGCGATGCGCGCGGATGAGGTTCGTGATGGCGATGTAGCTCGCGGCGTCAAATTGCGGCACGGCGGATTCGGGCCAGATGAGCAAGTCGGTTTTGTTTGTCAGCGCATTTTCGGAAAGCTGGAGCAACTGCCGGAAGCGGTTGGTGTTTTCGCTTTCGTCCCAAATCATGGTTTGCGGGACGCTGGGCTGAATCAAGGTGACACGCAGAGTTGAAGCCGGCGGGTTTTGCCGGTTCAATTCCACTTCACCGAGGGCGAAAAGTCCCGCGACGACAAAGAGCGGCGGGAAAATTTCCACTTCCCAGGTGAAGCGGGAATCCGGTCTGGAAAAAATCATGCGGACGGCGGAAAAAAATGACAGCGAGGCCCAGACGACGAGGAATGAAATGCCATAAACGCCGGCGACCGACGCGATCTGGATGAGCGGGGTCATCTGGTATTGCGATGAGCCGAGGAAGTTCCACGGAAAGCCGCCGAGCAGCCGCGCGCGAATCATTTCGAGCGCGACCCAGACCGCCACGCCCGCAAGCGACCAAACCGTGCGTTGTATCCATGATTGGTGGGGCGAGACTCCCGGCGAGCCGGCTTTCTCATGTGTTCGCGGCTCGCGAGGACGCTCGCCCCACCAATTTACAAGCCAGACCCAAGTGGCTGGATAGAGCGCGAGGTAGGCGGACAGCGCGGCCCAGCCGAGAATCGGCAGGCCGGCCACGGGCATGTGCAGCAGCCAGTAAAGCGACGCGAGCCAGAAGGAAAGCCCGGCGATGTATCCGACTCTGAAACTTTCGCCGCCGGTTTTTCCGCGCGCGCAGGCGAGCATGAGCGCGGGCGCAACCCACGCGCACCCGGCGATGCCGGGATTGGGAAACGCCGCGGCAAGCAAAAGTCCGGCGGCAATGGCGGCGAGATAGCGGCTGCGGATTAAAAGCTCGTTTAGAAAACATTTTGCCGGGAACAGCGGCGAATAATTTTCCGTAAAAATCGGGCCGGGCCTGGCGCAGTTCGCGGCCCGGTTTGCCAGCGCGCGGCTGGCGTTGACGACGATGGCTTCGCGCGCGCCGCGCCAGACGGCAAGGTCGGCGGATGAATTGCCGGCGTAATCATAGCCGCGTTCGCCGAATTTGGCGACGAGAGCTTTGAGTTTGTTCACGCTGCGCAAGTTGGTCTTGCCGTCGCTGGCAAGCACTTCGTCGAAAAGGCCGGTGTAATCGGCAACCGGTTTCGCCATCCGCAAATCGGACGCGGTTGCCAGGATTATTTTCCGCCCGGCGCTTTTTTGTTCGCGGAGAAATTTCAGGAACGATTCGTTGTAGGGCAGGGTGGCGGGATCAATCGTGACGCGCGCGGCCAGTTGCTTTTTCAGGAACGCGCGCCCCCGCGTCCACCAGGACAGGATCGGGAAAAGCTGGAGCGGATTTCTTCGCAGCAGCCGCGCGAGCGATTCCCAGAGCAGGTCGGTGCGGATGAGCGTGCCGTCCAAATCCACGACGAGCGGGATTTGATTTTCGGGCGGCGGCGGTTGCGGCATGACTCTGATTAACCGTTGAGCGCGCGTCCAAGCAAGATTTTTTCACCGGCGACACAAACGGCGCGAGTTCTCATTCCCATGGGCCAACACAGCCGCAGGCGACTTCTTCAATGGAATGTCACCTTTGAAAAGGCCGCGTCGCAGGGATAGTTCGGGTCGCCAAAGATTCGCAGCCCGATGCGGCCGGTGGTGAAAGTTGAATCATTGGCTTGCAAGATTTTAGCGCCGTTGAGCTGGACTTCGATGGAAGGGCCGCGCGCGATGACCTTGATTTTTGCGGATAGCCCGATGGTGGATAATTGTTTTTTGTTGTAAGTGACGAGAGTTGTTTCGCTGCCAGACACTTTCTTTATCACGCCGACGAAGCCCGTCCTATTCCACGGACAAGGCGTGCGGGCGGGAGCAAAAAGTATGAGGTAGCCATTGCCCGCGTCTTGCATGCGAATCGCCAGGCTTGCTTCGCGATTGGTGGTGCTGACCGTGGCTGAAAATGTCACGTCCCCGTATTCCTTTTCCGAGGCCAAAATGCCCTCGCCTTCCACGCTGTGCGCGTGAATTTTGCCGCTCGCGAAGCTCCAATTGTTTTCGTTGCCATCCAAGGCGGACCATTCCTTCCAAATGTTGCGCGTGGAATTGCCGGCGGCGCAAAAGATGGTTGCGGCGATTCCCATCGCCAGCAATGCGCCCAGTCCGATGAGCGCCGCCTTCCGCAGCGTGGAGGCTCTGATCTGAATTTGAATTGTTCGTTCGTCAGGCGCGGCAACCGTTGGTGGCAAGAGTGGAACGATGATGGCCTGCCGGCATGCCGGGCAATTGATTTGTGAGCCGACGCAGCTGCTGTCGCACTGGATGTGCTGTTTGCACTGCGGGCAGGTGAACTTGAATTCAGCCATAAATTTTGATGGCAATCTAGTTGAATGATGATGGTTCGGAGCGCGCGTTGGAGCAAGATTTTTCGCGCGGGTCGAAATCCCGCTTCAGCGCCCGCCACGACCGGCCTCGCTCATTTTGGCCGGGGACTTTTGCGCGCGTTGATTATTTCATGCAGGGCGGATCCACTTGTGATTGACAAACGGCGCGGATGTGGGAATCTTCACGCCTTGGTTGTTGCCTCGGTAGCTCAGTTGGTAGAGCAGTTGACTCTTAAT
>JBEKRA010000383.1:0-2892 GCA_049519195.1 Verrucomicrobiota bacterium | reverse complement strand
TTTTTCTCAAGCTTGGCGCGCAGGCTGGCGACGTGGTTATCCACCGTGCGCGTGGTCGGAAACGCGGTGTAACCCCAAACCGCGTCGAGAAACCGCTCTCGCGTGACGGGTTCACCCTCGGCCTCGGCCAACAGCCGGAGCATGGCAAATTCCTTGGCAGTCAGATGAACCGGCTTTTTGCCGCGAACCGCCGTCTGCCGCGCCAGGTCAATTTCCGTCTCGCCGAGTTTCAATTTCACGGGCGATTTGGTTTTGCGCTCCACGCGCCGTAGCAGGGCGCGCACACGGGCGAGCAGTTCCTCGGTGCTGAACGGTTTCACCAGATAATCATCCGCACCGGCGTCCAGGCCCGTCACGCGATCTTCAATCTGTCCCTTGGCGGTGAGCATGAGCACTGGCACGGCATTGGACAGGCGGCGCAATTCGGCGCACAGTGCGAAGCCATCCAATTTGGGCAGCATGATGTCGAGCAGGATCAGGCCGGGCTTTTCATCCAGCGCGCGTTGGAGGCCGCTCTCGCCGTCCGCCGCCGTCAACACGCGGTAGCCTTCTGCCGCCAGCAAGTCCGCCAGCGCCGTGCGCATCGGCGTTTCGTCTTCGATGATTAAGATGCGTTCCATGTGTGAAGAGGAAACATTCAACATTCAACATTCAACATCGAACGCCCAAGTTTCGGACTGCACGTTGCCGGCTTACCCTTCGATGTTGGGCGTTGAACGTTGAATGTTGAATGTTCTTTCATTTCTCAAAAGGTAATTCAATCGTGAACCGGCTGCCTTTGACGGGCTCGCTTTGCACGGTCACGCGTCCGCCGTGCGCTTCCACGATGTGTTTCACGATGCTCAACCCGATTCCAACACCCTCTGTCTCGCGGCGCAATTCCGAACCAAGCCGGTAGAAGCGCTCGAATATCTTTTCCCGCTCCGCCGCCGGAATGCCGGGGCCGTGGTCGGCGACGGACAGTAGGACAGCCGTCGCGGCTGTTTCCATTTTTTTGGATTCAGGCAAGTCAGAGACAGGCGCGACGCCTGTCCTACTTTGAATTTCCACCGTCACAGTCTCGCCTTTTGGAGAATGTTTGATGGCATTGTCAATCAGGTTAACCAGCGCCTGCTGGATAGCCCTGCCATCCACGTTCAATTCGATGTTGGATGTTCGATGTTGGATGTTGGATGTTTCCAGTTTCAGTTGCACGCCTTTCTCCGCCGCATACGGTTCCATGAGCTTCACCGTGGTCTGCGTCAATGCGACGAGGTCGGTCGGCTCGAATTCATATTGTTTGCGGCCCTGTTCGATGCGGGAGAAGTCGAGCACGTTCTCGATGAGCGACGAAAGCCGGCGGCATTCCTGCACGATGAAGCGGAAGTATTCGCCCTGTTTCGCCGGCTCGGAAATTTTGCCGCGCTCCAGATTTTCCGCCATCAGCCGCACCGACGCAATGGGCGCACGCAATTCGTGCGACACGCTGGAGACGAAATTGGATTTCAGTTCGTTGAGTTGCAATTGCCGTAGAAACGCACGCCGCGCGGCCAGCAGCCCGATGATGGCCGTGAGCGCCGCGCCCAAAATCAATGCGCCGAAAAGTTTTGCCCGCCGCCGTTCAGCGGAAAGCATCTGCTCGCGGCTGGTCAGGTAAAATTTCACACTGAAACGGATGGCGTCCTGGGCAAAAAGGCTGCCAGCTTTCTGTTCCGCCGCGCCAAGCAGATTTTTTTCATCGGGCGCCGGTGCGGGCCGCAGCGGCGGAATGGAAACGCCTTCAATTGAGAACTGCGCGGCGGCGTAGGGCGGGATGAGGTATTTGTTTTCATTCGCCGCGCGGATGAAGAATGTTGCAAGCAAGTCAGCCGGCACGAGCCAGACTTGGTAACCCTGCCCCGACAGCGAGACGCCGTTGTAGTCCGCCCCCGGGTTCACAAACGTCGCCGGCTGAAACAGCGCGAGCGCGGAGTTGTCCGCCGTCCAATGCGACCACCACAGCTTTTTCCACGGCTGCAAATCGGGCAACGACCGCAACGAAGTCAGTTGGCGATGCACCTCGCTCTGCTTGTCGTAATTATTTTGCATCCAGACAAATTCCTCCTGAAGGCGCGCATCGGCACGATTAGTCAACGCCTGCGCCAGTTCCAAAAGCCGGGGCGAAAAAATCGAAGGATGCGTTAACACGCGGAACCAGACCGCTTGCAACAACGATTGGTTCAGCACCGCGTTCGTCTCCGTCAGCAGTTGAGCGCAGCCAATGTCGCCGAAGTCAATGCCGGTCTCCGACGGGAAGAATTCTCCAGAATTGGAGGCCCAGCCCTTGATGCCAACGCGCACGAGGTTTCCAGCCTGGAGCGATGTTTGCGATGGCTGACTCTCGGTAAATGCCTGCCAGCGTTTGTCCGCCTCCATGCGATTTTGCGCCGCGCGGAATTCTTCCCAAAGTTTTCGCTGCTCCGGAGTCAGTTCCGAATACCATTTGGGTGGTTGCGGCGGGTTGGGAAAATCCGGCGGCTGGATCTGCCGCCCGTCCGCCAAGATTTCCGCCTGCGGCAAAACAATTTCCGCCAGCTTGAACCGGGGATAATCGCGCTCCCACTTCGCGATGTCCGACGCGATTTTTTCATCCGGGAAACCATTCACAAAGCCCACGCTCGGCTGGCTTTCCGAGCGCACCTCCATCATCCACATATTTTGCAGTGACAGGTAGCGGCGCAGCTCCTCGTTCACCGAGGCGCGCACCGCGCGGGCTAGGCTTTGGACGTCTTCCGCCGCCCGCCGTCGCGCGTCACGCTCCGCCGTCTGCTCGTCCTGTCGCAGTGAAAATAAACTGGCTGCGGCCAAAACAGCGACTGGCAGCACGATCAAAACGCCTTGCCACAAAAATGAAGGGGGATTTTGCTGCTTCAG
>JBEKRA010000382.1:0-2898 GCA_049519195.1 Verrucomicrobiota bacterium | reverse complement strand
TCGATGGCGAAGCTGGAATTGATGCCCGCACCGGTGAGGAAATTGCGGCGGACGTTCAAGCCGGAACCTTTCGGGGCGACCATGATCACGTCCACATTTTTCGGGGGGATGACGCCAGTCTGCAATTTGTAGGCGATGGAGAAGCCGTGCGAAAAATACAGCGCGGCACCGGGCTTGAGATTCTTCTTCACCACCGGCCAGATGGTGCGCTGCGCGGCGTCCGAAACTAGCATCTGGATGATGGTGCCCTTTTGCACCGCTTCCTCGATGTCGAACAGCGTCTTGCCGGGCTTCCAGCCGTCGGCGACGGCACGGTCCCAGTCGCGCTTGAACGATTTGGCCTGGCCAACGATGACATTGAAGCCGTTGTCGCGCAGGTTCAATCCCTGTGCCGGGCCTTGCACGCCGTAGCCGATGATCGCGATGACCTCGTTCTTGAGCACCTTGCGGGCGCGGGCCATCGGGAATTCCGCGCGCGTTATCACCTTTTCCTTGGTTCCGCCGAAATCAATAATTGCCATAATTCAATCTTTCTCGTTTGTGTGTTGGTTCAATGTTTTCAACTCGTTTAAGTGAACTTTTAATTCTAAACATCAGCGCCCGTCAGTCAAATGCAAACGCGGTAAAAAGCCGGTTGCCGGGATGAAGCGACCGTGAAACTGCGCCGTGCGGTCACTTGCGTGGCAGGGCCACTTTGCCGGTGCGCGTGATTTCCTGCACGCCGAACGAACCCATCAGGTTGATGAATTTCTCCACCTTGCCTTCCGCGCCGGTGATTTCGATGACGAGCGACTTGGGCTGCACGTCCACGATTTTGGCGCGAAAAATGTCCGTGATTTGCATCACCTCGGCGCGCGACTTGGAATCCACCGCGACCTTCACGAGCACCAGCTCGCGGTCCACGTATTCGCCCTCGCGGAAATCCTGCACCTTGATTGCGTTCGGCAGCTTGTTGAGCTGCTTGACGATCTGCTCCAGCGTCGCCTCGTCGCCATGCGTGACGATGGTCATGCGCGAGAGGTTGGGGTCGTGCGTCGGGCCGACGTTGAGCGTGTCAATGTTGTAGCCGCGGCCGCTGAACAGCCCGGCCACGCGCGTGAGCACGCCGAATTTATTTTCCACCAAAACTGATATTGTATGTCGCATAAAATCCGTTTGGAACGGAGGGAGAGCCTAACCATCAAAGCGAATGAGGTCAATTTGCAAATTAGATTTTCAACGCGGACACCGCTACCGCATCGCGGCGTCCGGACTACGCGGCGCGCCGGCCCGGCCTGCGGAGACATTTCAGCGCGTCCCGGAAATCCTTCGGCAGCGGCGACTCAAAACTCATCTCCTTTTCCGTGCGCGGATGGATGAATGAAAGCTCCCGCGCGTGCAGCATCACGCGCGGCGCGGCGTAATTTGCCAATTCCTTGAGCCGCGCATTTGGGCGTGCGCCATAAGTGTCATCACCCACGAGCGGATGGCCGAGGAATTGGAAATGCACGCGAATCTGGTGCGTCCGGCCCGTGTGGATATGCGCCTCGACAAAGGTGGCGGCGTTCAGCCGCTCAACCACGCGCCAGTCCGTGTGTGCCGCGCGGCCGGAACCGTCGTCGCGCACGGCCATGCGCTTGCGATGCGACGGATGCCGCGCAATGGCGGCGCGGATTTCGCCGGCGTCGCGCGCGAGTTCGCCGCAGACAATCGCGTTGTAAATCTTTTTCACGCGGCGTTCGGAGAATTGTTTCGAGAGCGCGAGGTGCGTCTCGTCGTTTTTGGCGACAACGAGGCAGCCGCTGGTTTCCTTGTCGAGCCGGTGGACGATGCCTGGCCGTGCCACGCCGCCAATGCCGCTCAACGAACCACGGCAATGATGCAGCAGCGCGTTGACGAGCGTGTGTTCCTCGTGGCCGGCGGCGGGATGGACGACGAGTCCGGCGGGTTTGTTCAGCACGAGCAGTGATTTGTCCTCGAACAAAATATCAAGCGGCATTTCCTCCGGCTGCGCCCCGGCGGGCCGTGCTTCGGGCCAGTGGATTTCGATCTGCTCGCCAGCGCGAGGCGAATGCGTGGGTTTGACGGTTATACCGTTGACGCGGACGTGGCCTTGTTCGATGAGCCGTTGCAGCGCGCCGCGCGAGGCGGCTGGAAATTTTGTCCGCAGAAAAACATCAAGCCGGCCGCCAGGCAGCGATTTTTCGACAATGAGATTTTCCGCGCGCGTGCTCATTGAAAGAAAACAAAAAATGTCGCGCGATGAACGCGAAGGACACGAAGGGAACAACCTTCTTCGCAAACTTCGCGTGCTTCGCGCGAAAGAATCCTTTTCATTTTGCAGCGGAAGAATCCGCGGGTTTCGGCGCGTGCTCGTTTTTCCACGTGATGAGGAAAATCAGCCCGACGCCGGTGCAGATGGCGGTGTCGGCGATATTGAAGGCGGGGAAGCCAATCTCGTTGCCGCCGCGTTGCTGCATGTAAAAGCGGATAAAGTCCACAACTTCATGGCGGATCAAGCGGTCGGCGAGATTTCCCGCAATGCCGCCGAAAAGCAGACCGAAGGCGATCTGGCCGGGCAGTTTATCAACGTCGAAATGGTGCCGCGTGAGAAAGAGCGCCACGAACGCGAGGAGCATGACGACGATGAGCATGGTGTTGTTGCCGCTGAAGAGGCTCCAGGCCGCGCCGGTGTTGCCCCAGTGGACAAATTTGAAAAAGCCGCCGATGACGATTTTTTCCCGGTATTCCGGGAGCGTTTTCAACACGAGCCATTTGGCGGACTGGTCGAGCGCGAGAATCACCAGCGCCAGCGCGGCGATGCGGCGGTTGGATTTCTGAAAAATTGATTGGGCGGCGGACATTCAAGTCAGTCTAAAGTCTGAAGTCCAAAGTCCAAAGTCTAAAATGAAACCGATA
>JBEKRA010000381.1:0-2906 GCA_049519195.1 Verrucomicrobiota bacterium | reverse complement strand
GCTTCCGTTCGTCTGCCCGGCGTTCAAGGCTGCGGTGGTCAAGGCCGCGCTATCAGTATGCTGCACAATCGCTGCTGAAAGGGCGGCGGCGGCATTACCGGACGCATTGGCTTGAGCGTTCTCCTTTTGCGCGATGTAACTGGCCACCAGCGCGGCCAAAGTCGCCACAGCGGTCGCTGCCGTGCCCCAAGGCGCGGGAATGAGCGGCGCGGCGGCGTTGGTATAGGTAACGCCCTGCATCACTGCCGTATTAGGCACGTAAGAAACCACTTGGTTCGTCACAGCGGGCGCGCCTGTGACTGGATTAGCCGGAGTCACGACAGGTGTCGAGACTTTGGTTGCGCAACCAACAAAAACCGCTGCTGTCAAAGCCAGCGCCAGTATAAGTAGATTTTTAATTTTCATATTCTCGTAATTTACAGTTTGACCGCGTGCATTTTGTCCGGCTCTGTTCGTCGGAAAGTTCTTTAGCACGCAATTCTCTACGCAGTTTAACCCATTCCCGCACGGCGCGCAAGGCCATATAAAACGCCGTGGCCACCGCCGCCAAACCGCCCGCCAGTTCGGACCAATGCCCGACGACGATGGACGCGCAGAATCCCGCGCCGCCCGTCAATGCGTGTGCGTCAATGCCTAATCTTTTCATCGTAAAACCCATGCAATAAATCCGGCGGCCTCGATCACGATGCCGGCCACAAGCCAAGCAACCGCTTTCGCCCCGCGCGCCTTTTCCCCGTCCACAATTTCACTTGATTTCATAGCTCAACGTCCGTCCGCCGCGTGGACCGGGCTTCCTGACGACGGCCACCCGAAACAGCTTGCCGCTTTTGCTTTTGTGTTCGCGCCAGCGGATCACCCCGCCGCGCGCCTTGATCTGTTTGTCAATCGGCGTCGGCATGGTCAATTTAATTTGACAGCGTCCGGGTGATCGTCCGCTGGTAGGTGATATATCCCGCGAACGTCCCGGACGGCAGGGTAAACGGCGTAGTCAGGACCAGCACGAATATCGGCGCGGCAAAGTTCGCGTTGCCGCCATTTCCGCTGACCAGATAAATCGCATAAACGGTTTGCGCCGCCGTGTTGAACGAAAACGAGATTTGTGTGGTCGCCACGCCAACGCTGACTTGCGACCAAGCCGCGCCCGCGTTCGACCCAAAGCCGATGGCCAGCGCGGAAGTGGCCGCCTGTGAAATGTGGGCGTTGAGCGAAGGCGCGCTGACGATGTTGAACGCCAGCATGGGCGGTGCGCCGTCCATCGTAAACGCGCTCATGCCTTGAAAATCGCCCGCCGTGCCGTTCGTATTGACCGTGTGACAATCCCAAAAGTTGAACATGACGTTGCCGGATGAATCGAAGCCGGTTACAACGCTGCCCATTGCCGTCGGAACATTCGGCGATAGCGTGAACGTGATCTGAATCTGGACCACGTAATACTCGGTGATCGCAATGGAATCCGGCGACGACAGGACGATCCGCCCGTTGCACGTGCCGTTGTTTGTGTTGTTGTCGGAATAGCCGATCTCGCTGACGCTGTAAGGCGCGGCTTGGACCGGAAACTGGAAAGACCGTTGTAACTGAATTGAAGTAGAATTCGCTCCGCCGGGAAAACTTGTGCCGCACGCGCCGGGCGAAGTCACGTAGTTTTGCGAACGGCAACCGCCCGTGAGCGCCGTCAACGGAGTCGTCAAGGCCGTCTGCGCAACATACCAGACGACACCGGCGGCCGGCACAACGACGGCCATGCCCGCGCCTCCCACGACTACGTTTTGATTGTCCGTAAAACTCGCAATGTATTGCTCTGCGCCGCCCGTGCCGGCGCCGTATTTGAACAAAGCGCCCACGTCGCCCGCCGCGAAGAATGGCGCGCTCGCGGTGATCGTGGTCCCGACTTGCGTGAAAGTGACGGTGTTGCCCGGTTTGGAGTTCGCCGCGTTGGATGAACCGATTTTTGCCGTGGCGAAGATGCTGGCGAAATTGATGGTGCCAAGAGAGAGAGCGTTTAGCGCAGAATCGAAAACCAAGTTTGGCCGGGCCTTGCGAGTGCGTAAGGTTTTTCCGGTCTTTGCGTCCCGGACTTCCGTGCTCACCAATACTTTAATGCCTGCTCTCATACAGAACCGTTTACGATTGCGCCAGCGCTGCCAGCGGCGTCGGCGATGGATTCAGCGTGCGGAGTATAGACGAACCCGCCCACAATGGCAACGACAATCTTTGTCTCAAATTCTGCGCCGTCACGCTGAAACGGTCCGCTCGCTTGGCCGTTGAGGATTTGCCCGGCCACATCCGTTTCAATTTCGACCACGGCCCGGCTGTGCAGTGTCGGACAATAGCCGCCAACGATTGCGCCCGCGCAAATGGCAGCATCGGAAACGGACTCCGAGTGTTGAGTGTAAACAAGGCCGCCGGTGAGGATGACAGCCGATCCGAAAACAGGTTCTTGCAAGCCGCGATACCTTTTGTGCCCCGCCAAGTAGAAAATCGGCGTCGGGATCGTCTGTATGTTGTTGAGCAAAGGCACATGCAGTTATTGCCAATACACTTTGATGGAAAAATGGGTGAAATCTCCGACGTTTTGGACAATTCCGCCGGCACGGACATAATTGATGTTTACCCCCCCCGTGCCCGTGTAAGAGAGAATAATATCAACTGCGGTGCAATAAAGGCCAAACGGCATTGTTCCGTAGGTGTAATCGTAAAAGCTCCAAATGTCATATTCCTCTCCGACTTGTGCGCCTGATGAATCGGCGGTAGTGCATAGCAAAACCGCTCTGATAAAAGCCGGGCGAGGTGATAGATTGTGGTTGAAAGCCCATACTTGAGGCTGGGCTTCGGTCAATGCAACGGTATGTGAGTTCATGGCGTTTCCTGAAATGATAGAGCAGTTGATATTTGAAGCATCGGAAACC
>JBEKRA010000380.1:0-2907 GCA_049519195.1 Verrucomicrobiota bacterium | reverse complement strand
ACTTGCCATCGCACGGCGCGACGGTCGAGGGATCGTGGATCCAAGGTTCGCCGTCCAGAGCCAACACTGGGTTCGGTTGCCAGAGTGAAAGCAGGGTGGGAACCGCTGCCACAAGAAGAATTCGGGATTTCATAAAAATGAGGCGACTCTTTAATTGCCAGTGTTTTGAAGGTTCATGGTCAGGTCCTTGACCGGATTGCCATTCTCGTCAATAAAACGGGCGCAGAAATCGCTCATGCCCGGGCCATTGATGACCGAACCGCAGATGACATTCCGGCCCTTGTGCAGCGTGAGGAGTTTGGAGACGCAGTCATCCATCACCATGCGCCGGTCGGTAAAGAGGTCCACAGCTTCCTGGCCGTTGACCCACCAGACGGACGCCGAATTGGAGCCGACGGCCAGACGCACATTCTCCATCTCCCGCGGACTGTTCACGACGGTCACCGCCCAGAATTGCACGCCATACACTTGCTTCTTCAGATTATCGGCGAAACGAAACACTTTGACGTTGTAACCGGTGGCGTCCAAGGCATGCCAGGCCAGTTCCGCGCCGGCCACGGTTACCTTGTCGCCGTCGTGCGGCACCAGGGTGAACTGGTCGGGAACATATTGGTTGGTAATGGCGTTCCGAACGAAGGGTTCGGTGAACCCGGCGTTACTGTTGCCGAACGGCTTTTTGATCGGCTCGAGCAGCAGCCATCGCTGGAGGAAGCCCTCGCTATTGGGCGCCTTGTGGGACGCGGTGGCGGGTGTGAAGTAAGGGGCCAGGCTGGGGGCGTTGCCGCCGGCTGCGGCGACGTGAGCGACACTACCAGGCACGGTAGAGCAGCCCTGAAACGCCAATACAGCCAGGACGCCGGATGCCAGCATCACGATTTTGCGGTGCGTGTTCATAACAATATCTTCGCAGGATTTCCGGTTCTTATATGCGATTCACGCGGCGTTGTAAAGCGCGTTGATTGACCACATGCCGGCGGCGGTTGGCATCTGACAAACGACCGCGAGAGCTACGCGGAAATTTTCCGGCCCTGCGCGCGTCCCGAAAATGAGTGGATTGAAGAAATCGGGCGGCAATTGGCCCCGCTCAAGTAAATTGAGCAAAACCGGCTTGCCGGGTCGCGGCTCGAAGCGCGCCTTTCGCCTCCGCGTGAAACCCGACTGCGACGATTTATCTGGGTTGTTTGTCTTAATAATTATTTCCCATCGAAACTTTGTTCGTGACGAAGGTGACATTGCTTTGTTCGTGACTAATATGACATTGATGCATTTGACTTGAGTTGCGCCCCAATAATTGAAGAATAGAACCATTCCATGAAAACTTGAGGCGAAAATGAAAGTCTCACACCCCAAAGCACTTCGGTCGTTTGCCCGCGACTTGCGGTTGCTGCTGGCAGTGCGACTGGGCGTGCAAATGGTGACGGTGTGGCTCTTCCTCTGGGGCGTTGCGGTTCTTGCTTTGAGGATTTCCGGAGCGCAAAATACCTTCTGGCTTGCTCTCGGTTTGTTCGGCGTCGTTCCGCTGGCGTTGCTGGCGGCGTGGCGCGCAAATGGAAAGCGCGCGGCCTTCACAACAATCCGCGCGAATTATGACCGCCTGAACGCGTGCGGCGGCATCATCATGTCAGAGGAGGCGGCGGACATGGGCGCGTGGCTGTCGCAATTGCCGGAGGCCGCCGTGCCAAAGTTCCGCTGGCACAGCGGGCGCGCGCTGTTGCTGCTGTGCGTCTCGGCGCTGTTCGCGGCGACGACGCTGCTTTTGCCGGAGCGGTTGACAAGATTTTCCAGTCATCGTCCGCTGGAAATCGGGCAGATTGTCGAGCAGTTGCAGGCGGAAGTAAAAACCCTGGAGCAGGAAAAAGTTGTGGACGACAAGAAGGCGGACGACCTGCAGAAGCAGTTGTCGCAACTTCAAAAAGATTCATCCAGCTACGACCCGAACAAAACATGGGAGGCGCTCGATCACATCAAACAATCGAACTCGGATGCGGCCAAAGAGGCGGCGGAAGAGGCCGCGGCTAAAACGGAATCGCTGGCACAGGCGGAAACCATAGCGCGGGCGATGGAACAGGCGGCGGATTCAGGCATGAACGAAGTGACCGCAGCGCAGGCGGCGCAGGATCTGGCTTCGTTGCTGGCCGCCGCAAAGCTGGAGGATGGAGTTTTAAGCGGCAAAATTTCACCGGAACTTCTGTCCGGCCTCAACGGCTTGAACAAGGAGCAGATGGAAAAACTGCTGCGGGCGCTGGCGCTGAACAAAGGTTTGTTGAGCACGACGGTCAGCAATCTGGCGAATCTCAAGATGATTGATCCAGCGATGCTGGCGAAATGCCTGAACGCCGGACATTGCCGCAATCCCTGCGCACTGGCGGATTATTTGTCCACTTGCACGAATGGCTGCAAAGCCGGCGAATGTTTTCTATTGTGCAAAGGCGGACCGGGCGGTGGCGGGCCGGCCGCGCCGATGACGTGGGACAACGACACGTCGGAGAAAGATACGAAATTTCAGGAACACGCGCTGCCGCCAGCGTCGCGCCTTTCGGACGCGCAACTCGTCGGCGTGAGCAAGGCCACGCCGGAGTTGAGCAGCAGCGATGTTTCCGCGCAGCGCGGCGCTCTCGACAATGCGACCGCCGGCGGCGGCTCGGCCCATTCGCAAGTCGTCCTGCCGGAACAGCGGCAGGCGATTCGGAATTTTTTCAAAAGGGACAATTAAAATTATGCCTGACACCATCCTTAAACCGGAAGAGCTGCAACCCGCCGCCGGGCTGGCGCGCAAAATTCTGGAGCAGCTCGACCGCATTTTGCTCGGTCGCAAGGAACTTCACCGTCTCGTGCTCGTCGGCATTTTGTCGCGCGGCCACGTTTTGCTCGAAGGCCTGCCCGGCCTCGGAAAAACAGCGCTTGTCA
>JBEKRA010000379.1:0-2918 GCA_049519195.1 Verrucomicrobiota bacterium | reverse complement strand
ATTGAACAATCTGGAAAGCGTGCCATACTCCCCACCGTGAAGCGGAATTCCTTGGAAAATCGGCAGGCGGGGGCGGCCCCCTTGAATCCGGTGGAGGTGGAGGTCATCCATCTTTTCGTCCAGCTTTCCCGCGCGCTGGGCCAGCCGCCTTCCGTGGCCGAAATCTACGGCCTGCTGTTCGTGTCCCCGCGCCCCCTGCCGCAGGACGAATTCTTTGACCGGCTGAACCTGTGCAAGGGGACGGCCAGCCAGGGCCTGCGATATCTGCTGGATTTGGGGGCTGTGCGGATAGTCTATGTGGCTGGGGATCGCCGGGTTCATTACGAAGCCGTCGCCGAATTGCGCAATGTGGCCGGGCGCTTCCTGCGCCAGAGGGTTCTCACCAATTTTGAGGACAGCGGAACCCGGCTGGAGCGCATCGCCGTCGAGGCGCAGAGGCTTCAGGGCGAGGAACGCCAATGTGCCGTCGCGCGCCTCAAGACCCTCCGCGTTTGGGAAAAGAATGTAAAACGAGTTTTGCCGCTGGTGATGAAAATTCTGGGCAATGGCGGCAATGGCAGGTAGTTCGCAGTCAACAGTCCGTGGTCGGCAGTTGGCCGTCGGTGACAGGACGCAGACAATTCGACATATGCCAGGTGGCGTTGGAAAAAAAGTTCTCCCAACGGCCACGTGCGGCAGCTTGTCTCCAGAAAAACGCTGAAACGCTGAAAAATTTAAACGGTTTGTGAAAATCGCCATCATCGGACTCGGATACGTCGGATTGCCGCTTTCGTTGCAATTCGCCCGCAGCGGCGTGACGGTCCTTGGACTGGATATTGATCCCGCCAAGGTGAAGTCGCTCAACGCCGGACGCAGCTACATCCGGAACATCCGTTCCGCCGGCGTGCGCGAACAGATGGCGGCGGGGCGGTTCTCCGCCTCGGCGGACTTTGCCCGCGTCCGCGAAGTCGAGGCTGTCATCATCTGTGTGCCGACACCGCTCAACAAAAACCGCGAGCCGGACATTTCCTACATCTTGAACACCGGCAAGGCTGTCGCGCCGCATCTGAAAAAGGGCGCGCTGGTCGTTCTTGAATCCACCACCTATCCGGGCACCACCGAGGATGAATTGCGGGCCGTTTTGGAAGCCGGTTCGGGCTTCAAAGCTGGCCGCGACTTCCATCTTGCCTTTTCGCCGGAACGCGAAGATCCCGGCAACCCGGACAGTCGGGTGGCGGACATCCCCAAACTGGTCGGCGGTTACACTCCGGATTCTCTCAAACGCGCCGTCGCGCTATACCGCAAAGCCATAAAGACCGTTATTCCGATGTCATCCTGCCGCGCGGCGGAGGCCACAAAACTGCTGGAGAATATTTTCCGCAGTGTGAACATCGCGCTGGTGAACGAACTCAAGGTTGTTTATGACGCCATGGGCATTGACGTTTGGGAAGTCATCAATGCCGCGAAAAGCAAACCGTTTGGCTTCATGCCCTTCTATCCTGGTCCCGGCCTGGGCGGACACTGCATCCCCATTGACCCGTTTTATCTGACGTGGAAGGCCCGCGAATTTGGCCAGAACACGCGCTTTATCGAGTTGGCCGGCGAAATCAACACTGCCATGCCGCATTATGTCGTGGAGCGCACGGCGGCGGCCCTTAACTCCCGGCAGAAATCCGTCAGCGGCTCAAAAATCCTGGTGCTGGGCCTGGCCTACAAGGCCAACGTGGATGATATGCGGGAATCTCCCGCCTTCCATCTGCTTGACCTCCTGAAAGACCGCGGCGCAAGAGTGGCCTATCACGACCCGCATATTCCCGTAATCGGCCCGACGCGCGAGCACGGCCACTGGGCCGGAACCAAATCCGTGGCTTGGAACCGGCGGGTCATCGGCTCATTCGACGCGGTCATCATCTGCACCGCGCACCTGGCGGTGAATTACCGCCAGCTTGCGCAATGGGCGCGCCTGATTGTGGACACGCGCAATGCGATGAGCGGAATGAAGGCCCAGCCGGGACAGGTTTGGAAGGCATGAGTTGAAGAAAATCAGAAACTAGAAATCAGAAATTTCAACTTTTAGAACGATGATAAAAGTGCTCAAACGCCTCGCGATAGCGCTGCTCGCGCTGTGCGGCCTGCTCATTCTCGCCTGCCTCTTCCGCGCGCCGTTGCTGCGCGGCGCGGCCGATATTTGGATTGTTAGCGACCATTTGTCCAGGGCCGACGTGATCGTTGTTCTGGGGGGCGGAACGGAAACCCGGCCGTTTGAGGCCGCGCGCTTGTTCCATCAGGGGCTTGCCCCAAGGATTTTGCTGACGAATCCCAAACCCGCGCCATCCACGCAGGCTGGCCTGATTCCCACGGAAGCAGCTCTCGCCAACAGCATCCTTATTAAAGAAGAAGTTCCGGCAATGGACATTTATGTAACGGCGGACATTGTCACCAACACCTACGAGGAATCCATCGCCGTCCGCAATTGGTGCAAAACGAACGGCGTGAAGCGGGTCATCATTCCCACGGACTTTTTCCACACCCGCCGCGTGCGCTGGCTTTTTTGCAAGCAACTCAAACCACCCGGCATCCAGGTGGAAGTCGAGGCCGTGCCCGTGCGCGAATATACCGCCCAGGATTGGTGGAAACACGAGGAGGGCGTCACAGCCTTCCAGAACGAAATCCTCAAATACGCGTTCTATCGGATCAAATATTGAGGAACGAATATGGAAGATTGAAGTTGGAAGACAGGAGTGGATTATGAGCATGACATTTGGACCCGAACTCCGAAATGGGAATGGCGGCTGTTTCAAAGCGAGGCATCATTGGCGTGCGGCGCAAAGCGGTGCTCAAGCACACGCAGATGTTCTCTGGTTTGCAAGTGGGGTTTTCATAAAAGTTGTTCACAAGGTTTGGGTGGGTTGCAGTTTGGTCCAAGTAAGCGAACCGCG
>JBEKRA010000378.1:0-2922 GCA_049519195.1 Verrucomicrobiota bacterium | reverse complement strand
AATTTCACGCCGACTTCCTCCAGTGTTTTTTCCCTGCCGCCATCGAGGCCGAAGCGGTAGCGCAGAATCGTCGCTTCCCGCGCGTCGAGGTGCTTGACCATGTCCTGCAACATGCCGGTGACGGTTTTGTCCTCCAGATTGTCGTAGGGCGAGGTGGCGTTTTCATCCTCGACCACGTCGGAAAAATTATTCGAGTCGTCGTCGCCGATGGGCGCGTCGAGCGACGCGGGCCGGATGGCGGCCATCCGCATCTGGCGGATGCGCGCGGCGGTCATGTTCAGTTCGTCGGCCAGCTCCTCGTCGGTCGCCTCGCGGCCCAATTCCTCCTGCAATTTCATCGCCACGCGGCGCATCTTTGAAATCTTGTCCACCAGATGCACGGGCAGGCGGATGGTTTTGGACTGGTTGGCGAGCGCGCGTTTGATGGACTGCTTGATCCACCACGAACCGTAGGTGGAGAGCTTGCCGCCCTTTTTCGGATCAAACCGCTCGACGGCCTTCATCAGGCCGATGTTGCCCTCGCTGATCAAATCCAGCAGCGGCAGGCCGATGCCCTCGTAATCGCGCGCGATTTTCACGACGAGCCGGAGATTTGCCTTGATCATCTGCTCGCGCGCCTTTTTGTCGCCCCGCTTGATGCGCGCGGCCAGGACAATTTCCTCCTGCGGCGTGAGCAGTTTCACCTGGCCGATTTCGCGCAGGTAAAGCTTGATGGCCGTGTCACCGTCGTAACGCTCGACTTCCCGCCGGAGGAACATCGCGGTGTCGCCCTCCGTGGCGGGCTTGGCCGTGGCGGGCGGGGATGGCAGCGGCGCGGGCGTGGAAGGTTTTCCGCGCCGTTGAATTTTGGCCGCTTTGGATTTTTTGGTCTTCACCGCCATAACCGGCGTGAAATTAAACGCGAAAAAAGCGCGCCCGCAAGGATTTAATTCCGGCTGTTCTGCGCCCGCATGATGAAGTAAAGCAATGTCAGCATTGCACTGACCAATGCAGCCACATAAGTCAGTGCCGCAGCATCGAGAACTTTTGCGATCCCGGCGCGTTCGTGCTCATGGACGATGCCAAGCCGGAACAATTGCTCCTTCGCGCGTCGGCTCGCGTCATATTCCACCGGCAGCGTGACAAGTTGGAATAAAGCCACCGTCGAGAATAAAATTATCCCAATCCAAAGCAGGTTTGAAAAAAGTGCGTGGCTAATCATGCCAAAATACATCAGCAAGAAACTGCCGCCGATGATCAAGCTGCTTGCCTGGCTTGAAAAATTGGTTACTGGCACAATGGCCATCCGAAAATTGAGCAGCCTGTAAGCCGCCTGATGCTGGAGTGCATGGCCTGATTCGTGAGCTGCCACGCCGACCGCCGCCACCGTCCGGCCGTGGAAATTATCCGACGACAAGAACAACGCGCGCTTGGTCGGGTCGTAATGGTCGGTCAGGTGGCCGGGAACTTCCGCCACCGGCACGTTGGACAGGCCGGCGCGGTCGAGGATTTCGCGCGCGGCTTCCGCGCCCGTCATGCCGGAGTCCAGTGGCACCCGGCTGTATTTGCCGTAGGCGTGTGACAACTTGATATGCGCCCAGACGCTGATGAGCAACCCGGGGATCGCGAACACAAACCACAATGGATCAAAACCGTAAAACATAAACTCATTTCAATTGACAGCACGCTCGCTGTTTTCACTCAACGGAACGCGCCGCACTTGCTGGAATAAAACATAAATTGAGCCGACGTGCAAGGCTGGTCGCGCCGGAATCCCGACGTGGCACGTCTCGGCAGAGCGCCGCAAACCGTGACGGGAATTCAAATGGCGGCTTTCTCCCGAAAGCCGCTACGCCGAAAATCCCAAAGGGATTTTATCAATCAGCCCGGCGTTGCGAGGAATGAGCTACGCCGGGTAACGATCAAAATAGAATCAAAACCCCAACGGGGTTATATCAAATGAATGGTTAAATGATTCAACTCCTTCAGAGTTGATAAATTGATTTGGGACGTGAACCCAGCGTAGCCGATCCTCGCCTGTCCGGCTCGGACCGTCAACGCTGGGCTGAATGATTCAATTCCGTTGGAATTGTGGAGTGCGATGGCATGACATCGCTTTCCCCGACGCGACATGTCGCGTCGGACCAAAGCGCGGACGTGTCCGCGCACTCCAAAGCCGAATTCCGAATGCCGCAGGGGCAACGGGTCGCGTGGCTCACGCACGATGCTTGGCGATGACGGAAATCAAATTGGGGCGCACTCCGCAATCCGCACTCCCCATTCCGCACTTGAACGGCTCTTTTCCTGTATTCATTTTGGGATGGACGATTGGGGCAATTGGCGGTTGAATTTCATAAATGAATGCACGGACAAAATCGCTTTTTCACTTCACGAAATCGCTCAACACGCTGAAGCTGATTTTGAATGAAGGATTTTGGCCACAATACTGTTTGGAGGACATAAAATGGCTTGATAACGGCCCGCCATTTTTAGCTTGGCCTATGGTCAGTTTTTGCGACATTCCAATATCAAGACTTGGTGAACACACCGAATTTTACGGATATTACGGCGTCGGTCTTTACCGTGAACGCTGGATGGCCAATGGTGTAAATCCAATTTTTTATGTATCCCCAAATTCAATCGTCAAACAGTCGCTCGCGGAAATGCTGGCAAAAGAGAGAAAAAATCCCGACTTGAGATCGAAAACAAATGCAATAGTCGTTCTGGCTCATTGTAAGCCTTTGAAGGGCTTACAGAGAACAAATGGGGAAATGAGGGAAAAGGATTTTTATGGTGAATGTGAGTGGCGTTACATTCAGTGGGTGGATGCCTTCGACAGAGAAAACAAATATGGCTTTTCTCTGACGGAAGCTCAATTCAACGATCCAAAAGTAAGGGAAGAGGCAAATAACGAACGGCGAAAGCATCTACTTGGACCTATTG
>JBEKRA010000377.1:0-2957 GCA_049519195.1 Verrucomicrobiota bacterium | reverse complement strand
GCCGGCCATCGCGCCCGACGGAACAATTTATCAGGCGACCTTCCTCGGCAACCTCGTCGCCGTGACGCCGGATGGCCGGCCCAAATGGACGTTCAAGGCCGGCCGCGAAATCAAGTCATCGCCGGCCATCGCGGATGACGGGACGATTTATTTCGGCTCGCGCGACTGGATTTTTTACGCCGTCAGCGAGCAGGGCAAATTGAAATGGTTCTTCCCCACCGGCGCCTGGGTGGATTCGTCCCCGGCCATCGGCGCGGACGGGACGATTTATTTCGGGTCTTGGGACACGAACTTCTACGCGCTCAATCCCGATGGCACGAAAAAATGGAGTTTCCCCAGCGGCGGCATCATTGATTCCTCACCGGCCATCGGCGCGGACGGGACGATTTATTTCGGGTCGCATGACAAAAACTTTTACGCGCTCAATCCCGACGGCGCGAAAAAATGGGCCTTCGCCACCGGCGGACAGGTCGGCTCATCGCCCGCCATCGGCGCGGACGGGACGATTTACTTCAATTCCACCGACGGAAATCTTTACGCGCTGCGCCCGGACGGAACGGAACGGTGGCGCTTGCGCGCGGGCGGCGCGACCGAATCCTCGCCCGTGCTCGACGGCCAGGGCGTGATTTATCTGTCAACCGACAACGGGACGGTGGCCGTGTCCGAAGACGGGAAAAAGCTTTGGGATTTTGGCGGCGTTTCGCCCATGAACGTTTCGCCAGTGGTCGCGGCGGACCGGACGGTTTATTTGTCGCCGTGGCATGATCTGGTTGCGTTTGGACCGGATGGAAAGCAGCAGTGGCGGCTGACGCTGGACACCACCGTCAGCGCGTCTCCAGCCATAAACGACAGCGGGACGATTTACGTGACGCACGGAATGTTTCTCAACGCCCTGATCGCCACCAACGGTTCGCCGCCGCTGGCCAAAAGCTCATGGCCGATGTTCCGCGCGAACCCGCGCCACACCGGGCGTGTGTCCGGTTCATCAAAGCGTTAAACAACCGCCCGCTTTTCCAAGGCAAGCCTGGTTGATTTTCAAATGGGTGGCTTGACCCCTTCTGGCGGAAGTGGCCGTTGGGATAATAGTTCGCGCTGGAAAAATTCGTGGAAATGGTCAGGTAATAGAATTCCTCCACCATCGGATTCAGCGACGCCGCCGGTTTTTGAAAATTGTTCGCCTGCGCCGCGTTGCGCTCCTGTTCCGAAGAATGGCGTCTGGTTTCTGAACCGGCGCGGATGGAGGCTGGAACATCGCGAACGGAAGCTGGAAGACCACGACCTATGGCTGGAAGCAGGCGAACGGAAGCTGAAACATCATGGAGCATGGCTGGAAATACCCGGACGAAAGCTGGAACGAGGCGGATGAGGGCTGGAAGAACACGAGCGAAGGCTGGAACGATGCTCAAGCACGCTGGAACGCCCCGATGGATGGCTGGACGCTCGCGAATGGAGGCTGGAAACATGCGGAGCATGGCTGTAACCTCGAAAACCCCGAAAAACAACCCAATTTGGCAATAAAGGACGGTAGTATCTTAAAGTTTGTGTTTGGGTCGGGTTATTGGTTTTTGTCCCGACGAAGCCGGAACCAAATTATCGTCGAAAACATGTTCGTTGTTTGTGAGAGAGATGCTAAAAAATGACGTGCTGTCTCCATTGCTGGTCGTTACAATCGCACAGTTCCTTAATAAACCAAAAGGAAAAAAAGAGAGAAAATTATGAAAGACACCATCGCCAATAAAATGACTTCCTTCAATGCCAGCCTTGCCGTGGCTGACGACAACAAATACGCCCCCATCTGGCAAAACAAGCCGCCCCTGGCATTCAACGACGGGATTGCCGCCGCGCGTGCCGCCGTAGCCAAGCTCGCTTCCGACGGGGCTGAACAAAGCAGGGATATTTCCGGGGCAGCCGCCGCGCTGCGCGGCCTGCGCAAACAATTCGAGACTGCGCTGCATCCGCTGGCCCGCGCCACATTCCAATGCCTCGCCAATCTTGGCCGCACCGAGGATGCCGCCAAGGTGGACATTACACCCACCACTTTGCACGACGCCCGCGCCGTGGCATTGGCCGGTTTGGGCGAAACCGTCCTCGATCTGGCCGAACCGCTCTCGCAGGCGACCGGCGGCCAGCCGGCGGCGGGCGACAAATACGGCGTTACCGCCGCCAGCGTCAGCAGCATGGATACCCTGTGGCAGAAATACAGCACCGCCGTTGGCGCTCCGCAGGGCGCGCGTGCCAAACGCAAGGCTTTGACTGGCGGATTGCCCGGCAAGTGCGCCGCCGTGGAGTCGCAATTCTCGGCGCTGGATGATTTGATAGTGCAATTCAAAGGCACGGATGCGGGGAACAGCTTTGTTACGGCGTGGTTCAACTCACGGCACGTTGTGGATACGGGACACCGTTTTGAGAAACCCGCTCCCCCCGCGCCAACACCGGCGACAAAATGAAGCGTTGAGAAAACGTCGAGAAAACGCTTGTCAATTTCCGGCAAAAGACATAAAAGCCGGGCAGTCAGTTTGAAATATATGTAAAAGATAAATCTGAAAACCATATTTGCGTAGCTTGGCTACGGTTCCTCTCGAAAACCGCGAAATTTTCACCGAGACCCTGCCAAGTGGCGCGCCCATCGGGCGCCACTTGTTGCATTCTCGGTAAAGGCGCTTCGCGGTGCCTCGAGAGGGGATGCTCGGGTGAGCGCCCCTTCAGTTCTGTGGTTGAACACCGCGCAAAGAAACGGAACCATGAAATCAATTAGAAATTTTCTCATCGGGATGGTCATCGCCGGCAGTCTGGCGTCGGGCCTGCATCTTCAAGCACAAGTCCCGCCGCCACCAGGCGGCGGCGGCGGCGGATGCACCAACTGCCCGCCAGCAACGAATTCCCCGGTGGGACCGGATGACTCGACGATTGATTTGAAAATCCAATACGTCGGCACGATACGTTTGGCGCTTTATGAT
>JBEKRA010000376.1:0-2961 GCA_049519195.1 Verrucomicrobiota bacterium | reverse complement strand
GTGCGATCAACATCAACACCGCCAGTCTCGACGTGCTCGCATGTCTGCCGGGCATGACCCGCGAATTGGCGCAGGCAATCATTTCGCAGCGCCAGTCCGGCGGATTTTTCGCCGGCACCGGCGAACTGTTGAAAGTGCCAGGACTGACGCGGGATATCTTCAAGCAAATCGCGCCGCTCGTGACGGCGCGCTCGGAGACGTTCCGCATTTTGAGCGAGGGGAAAATCGCCTCCACCGGCGCACGGCAGCGGATTCAGGCCATTGTTCACGTTGGACTTGACGGCCGGAAAATACTTTCATGGCGGGAGGACGACTTGTGAAAAAAACCGCCTTCCTGAATTTGCCGCCGCTCTACGTGGAGATCGGCCAAAGCTCGCTCAAGGCGCTCCGTGAAAATGACGGCGTGGAACTGCCGTTGGAGCGCCTGCCGGACGGACGCCTCACCGCGCCGTGCAGGGAGAAAGTGGCAGTGGCGCTGAAAAAGTTTTTGCAGGCGAAAAGCTGGCAGCCGCATGCACGCGCCTTGTGCGCCCTCGGTGCGCGCGGGGTTTCGCTGCGGCGGCTGTCACTTCCCGCCGGCACGAAGGAGGAATTTCATCAGCGGCTGCTCCTGCAAATCGAGGGCGAATTCCCGCTGCCGCCCGATGAGCTGGCATGGGGCTGGCAACAACTCGGCGAGACGAAGCAGCCGAACAGCGCGATTGCGAAACAGGAATTGCTCGTGGCCGCCGTGAAAAAAGAGGTGGTGGCGGACTATCAAGAACTTCTCTGCGCCTGCGGAACGAATCCGGTTTTCACTCTGGCGGCGCTGGCGCGAAGCTGCCTCTGCCCGCTGCCGCCCGAATCACATGCGATGTTGGACATCGGAAACAGCCAGTCGGAATTGACGTGCTTTGAAAAAGGCGTTCCCACGGTTTCCCGGATTATTTTCTGGGGCAATGATGATATTTCCGGTCAGGCTGATGCAGGGCTGGACGCGCTGGCACAAACCACCAGGGGCTGTCTGACCGGGACGAAATTATTTGTTTCCGGCGACAAAGTTTCTGATGAATTCACCGCGCGTCTGGCGCAAGCTTTGGGCGACGGCTGGCAATGCGAACGGCTGGAAGTCGCGGGCGGCAAAGGCCGTTCGGCGGCAATTGCCGGTCTCAAAAAATGCGCGGGACAGGACGGCAGCCCGCCGCTGGTCATCCGGGTCAAACAATCGAGCGGCGCCGCAAGTCTGGCGACGCCGGACGTGAAAAAATGGGCGAAGCGCGCCGTTCTGCTTGCCGCCGCCGTGCTGTTGCTGCCCTATGCCGAGGCGCTGCTCCTGAAGCCGCATCTCGCGAAAAAAGTGGCCGCGTTCAAGACGGAGGCCGCCCGGCTGACGGTCATTGATCGCGAACTGGATTTTCTGCGTTACTTGAAATCCAGCCAGCCGCCGTATCTCGAGACGTTGTATGTTTTTTCAAAGTCCGTGCCGCCCGGAACCAAGTTTGATGCACTGTCGCTGAACAGTCACGGCGTGGTTTCCCTGCGCTGCTCGTTCCGCGACGGCCAGCAGGTCGCGGATTTCCGCAACAAGCTCATTGACTCCGGTTTTTTCGCGAACGTCACCGTCGAGGAACAGGTGCCTGACCGGCAGAAAGTCAACGTGCGGATCAGCGCGCAGGAAAAGCCCCTCGCGCAGTTGCTGGCGCTGTCAGCCAGCCTGCCCGCTGACGAAACGGCCAAGGACGGAAAACCGGCGCCACCCGGCGCAAGGCCTGCGGGCGTTTCATCCACGGCGACAGGCGCTCCGCCGGTTTTGAGAAAGGAGACGAAATAAATTTTATGCGTCCCCTGACTGACCATGAAAAGCGCACCGTCCGGTTCGCCGGCATCGGCATCGCGATTTATCTCGCGTTGTTTGGCGGGCTTCAGGTCTGGAAATTTTTTGAAAAAAGGCGTTCGGATTACCGGCAGCTTTCAGCCGAGGCGCAACTGCTTCGCCAAAAAAACCAGCAATACCAGGACAAAGTGCAGGTCGTGAAAAAATTGATGGACGATTTTCACCTGGATCCGGCGAAGTTGAAAAAAGAAACGGTCGTCTCGGACGCGAGCGCGGCCATCCAGAAAGCCGCCAAGTCCGGCGGCCTGCAGCTCGGCCCGGTCCGCGAATCGCCGGCGCACGGCGCCGGCATGACGCTGGCTACGGTCCAGCTCGAAAGCTCCGGCCAGGTGCCGGCGGTGCTGGGGTTTCTGGCCGGCTTGAACAGCATCGGTTTTCCGGTGGTGGTGGACTCGGTGCAGCTCACAGCCGACAACAGCCGTCCCGGCCAGGTCAAAATGAATTTGACGCTCATCATTTTGGATTTTGAGCAGCAGAAGGAGGTTCCCCATGCGTGAACTGCGTGAACGCGCCGGGCCGATTTTGAAAATCCTCTGCCTCATTCTGGCGGCGGTGGCGGTGTGTCAACTGGCGGGAATGGCCATCCGGTGGAATCCGTTTCGCGGCGTGATTGTGCCGGCGCTGCCATCGTTGACGGCCGGCACGAACAGTCCGGCGGGCGGCGCGCACGCGACAAATCTGGCGGCATCAGCAGCCGGCAGGGGAACCAACAGCGCGCGGCTCTTGGCGGGAACCAACGCTGCGACTTTCGTGACGAACGCAAATACCAATTCCACGCCGCAAAAGCCGCCGGCAGAAAAAGCAACGAATGTCACGGTTCAAGCGGAGCCGGCAATAACGAATGTCATTTCAGAAACCAATGCTGTCGCGCAACTGGAAATCAAATTGAACGGAACAAATTCCGCCCCGGCAACGAACTCGGCGGACTGGGGAACCAATGTTTTGATTTCAACCAATGCCGCCGGAACCAACGCTGCGACTTCCGTGACGGGCGCAAATACCAATTCCACGCCGCAAAAGCCGCCGGCGGAAAAAGCAACGAATGCCACGGTTCAAGCGGAAATGGCAATAACGAACGTCATTTCAGA
>JBEKRA010000375.1:0-2965 GCA_049519195.1 Verrucomicrobiota bacterium | reverse complement strand
CAAGCCGGAGGTCACGCCGTCCTGGCGGGCGATCTGGCGGGCGAGGGCTTCCTTGCTGATCTGGCTGTGGGGCAAATAACGGAAGGGGCGTCCGGCTTGTTCGGCGCGGGCATAGGCGGCGGCTTTGATGCGCGCGGTCAGACCTTGGGCGAAAGTGCCGAAGTCTTTGATGAGCACACGGCAGGCGTTGAGATAGGCTTCCATGACCGTTGGCTGAAAGAGATGGCGCAGCGTGCCGCGCAGTCGCAGCCGGTCAAACCCAGACAAAACGCCTGTAATCGAATTGCCAAATCGGTTAAGAAAAGCCGGCGGGACGCCGGCAACGGTGGGAGAAGTTTGTTGGTTCATCACCCAAACTTTTACCGCAACGCCCGGCGCTCCGCCACTTTGGTTGCGGCGAAAGCCGCGCTATGTCTTTGCGTTCAATCGGTTTTCAAAAGAAATTCGCGTTCTAAATCGCTTTTTACTTCCGTTCAATTCTGTTAAAATTCATCACCTGAATGACTGCCGCGGCCAAAGAAAAACGCGACGTCACGCTGCCCGAAGGCGTTAGTCTGCGGCGCGTGGCGGAAGTGCTGCTGGATGCTTGGGAAGCCGACCCGCGCCGCTGGATGAACGCGTCCACCCTCCGCAGCGGCCCGGCTTCGGAGGACGGGCCGCAGCAATTGCGTGAAGGCCCGCCACAAGCGGCAATGCCCGTGCCACAGGACGCGATGGATTTGTTCCGGCTCCTCGCGGAACGGCGCGTGGATTACCTGCTCGTCGGCGGCATGGCGATGCTCACCTATGTCAAAGGCCGCAATACCAAGGACGTGGATTTGCTGATGTCCGTCGCCGCGCTGGAGCAACTTCCTGAATTGAAGATTGAGGACCGGAACGATTTTTTTGCGCGCGGAAAATTCAAAAGCATCCAGGTGGATTTGTTGCTGACCAAAAATCCGCTGTTCAAGATTGTCGCGGAAAAATTCACCACAAGGCATTCTTTTGCGGAACTGGAAGTCCCGGCAGTGACAGTCGAAGGATTGATCGTATTGAAACTTTACGCGCTGCCGTCGTTGTATCGGCAATTCGACATGGATCGCGCGGCGGTCTACGAAAACGACATCACCATGCTAATCGCGCGACATTCCCCGGCGCTTGAGCCTTTGACCGCTCTGGCGGGCCAATACGCGGAGCCGGGCGACAAAAAAGAATTGCAAAAAATCATTTCCGAGTGTTGCGAACGCGCCAGACTGTTGCAACAGCGAGCGGGCCAATAAATGTCAACTATTCCTGAAATCAGCCTCGTCATTCCTTGCTACAACGAGGAAGGCAATCTGCGCGAACTCGTCAAAGCCATACGCGCGGCGGTCGAGCCGATGAAAATCTCTTATGAAATCGTCATAACCGACGATTGCAGCAAGGACAAGTCTTGGGAAATCCTCAAGGAGCTTGCGGCAGCGGACCCGCGCATCCGCGTGCAGCGGTTCGCGTTCAACTGCGGCGAGAGCGCGGCGAGCTTCGCCGGTCTCAAGGCGGCGCGCGGAAAGTATTTGTTCACGCTCGACGCAGATTTGCAGAACGACCCGAAGGATTTGCCAAAATTCCTGGAGGCGCTGAAGAACTTCGACTGCGTCTGCGGCACGCGCGTGAAGGCGCGCGGCGAAGGTGACAATTTCATCCGCGTGGCGTCGTCGCGCATCGCGAACTGGGTTCGCAACAAGCTTTCCGGCGAGCAAATCTCCGACGCGGGCTGCACCTACCGCGCGTTCAAGCGCGAGTGCATCGAAAACCTGAAATTCTTCAAGGGCATGCACCGATTCCTGCCGACGCTGTTCAAGATCGAAGGCCACACGGTCACGGAAATCGAGGTGACGAACAATCCGCGCTTCGCCGGCCGGAGCAATTACGGCGTGTGGAACCGGCTGTTCGCGTCGTTCTACGATTTGCTCGCCGTCCGCTGGATGAAGAAGCGGATGTTCAAATACCAGGTCGCGGAAAAGATCAATTAGGCCGGTTGCGGCTTGAAAAACAACGATTGCTCAAGTAACTTCCGCCGCTTGTTCAGGTTGTCGAAATCGCGCGGACATTTTCGGCGACCATAAAACCGTCCGCCGCAAAAAGAAAAATTTATGGAATCAAATAACGTGGAAAAATCCTCACCAGGGCTGAATACCCTGCCCGGCGATGACGTCCGTCAGATCATGTGGCGCTTTGCCGACCGCTATGAACTTCACATGCTCGTGCAGGCGGCCCGCGGCGTGGCGCGCGGGCCGGTCGCGCGGCTGGTGGCGGCGGGCGGGCGCAATTCGCACGAATGGACGCCGGAGAAAAACAGCCTGCTCCAGCACTACGACGAAAGCGGCATCACCGCGGCATTTCTTGAGCCGGAAGAAGGCGGTTTCATCGCCGGGCCGAAAAATCTGGCGCTGGCGCTCGTCGCGTTTGAACTGGCGTGGGTGGACGCAGGCGCGGCCACGGGCAGCCTCGCGAGCAACCTCGGCTTCGCCCCGATTCACGAGCGCGGCACGCCGGAGCAGCACGCAAAATACATCGGCGGCGCCGCGCCGCTGAAGCCGGGCGAAAACCGCAAACAGTTCCGCGCCGCGTTCGCGCTCACCGAGCCGCTGCCGTTCGTCGGTGTGGAAACCGCCATGCTGGCCGGCAAAGTGCGCGTGGCCGAATGGAAGGCCGGCGCGGAGCCGTTGCTGCAGGTGGAGAAACGCGGGCGGTTCATCACCAACTCGGCTTTCGCCAACGTCGTTACGGCGGCGGTGGATTCGGACGACCGCAAAATCAAGGGCAGTTGCATGGTTATTTTGGAGGAAGGCGATCCGGGCGTCTGGGACCGCGGCACTCCCACGAAAAAACTCGTCCACCAGCTTTCCGCGACGAACGATCCGGTCTTCAATTTGAAGGTCCCCGCCGGCCGCATCGTCGGCGGCTACACGGTCAAGGATGGCGTCATCATCCCGAATTATTCGCA
>JBEKRA010000374.1:0-2982 GCA_049519195.1 Verrucomicrobiota bacterium | reverse complement strand
CGCAGGGCAGGCGTCGCGCCTGTCTCATTCTTTTCTGATTTTGGAGACAGGCGCGACGCCTGTCCTACGGCAGCCACGGCATTTTTCCCGGTTCAATAATTTTTCGCGACCGAGAGGAGCTTGCCGTCCGCGCCGAAGGTCAGTTCCAGGACGTGGTCCTTGTAGCTTTGCACGATGGGCTGGCTGGCGCCCATTCCGTAGCCGCCACTGGCAAAAGCTCCACCGCCGGAAAATCCGTTGCTGCCGTGAAGCGTGATCCATTGATACACGGTTCTGCCGTCGCTCAACCGGGATTGTTTGTCCGGCGAACCGAGTTGGGCCACGGCCTGGTCAAACGTGCAAGTCCCGATGCGGCTGTTCCAATTAACCGCCGGCGTCGTCTTGCACCCGGCAATGAACGCGGCGGCAAACAACAAAACGGCCAGCGACACAATTCTGGAGGCGAGGTTGGTTTTCATGGTTTTAGGCATGGTTGTGGGAGTCATGTGACAGGCATCCCGATTTCCCCGGCAATCCGGGCGGCGGCCCCGGCATCAATCCATTTGACGAGGGCGATGAAGTTCACCAGCGCCGGGCCGTCGGCCCTGGCCTTGAACATGTTTCGCAGCGTGTTCATGACCTTGGCGTGGGTGGCGGCATACTTTTCGTGCAGCAGCCGTTGAATATAGGATTCCAAAACGGGCCGGATGGTGAGGTCGGTCGTGCCATCGGGAAGATAGGGCAGCAGGCAAAAGATACGGATGAACGACATCGGATCGGTTCCGGTGAGGGTCAGCCAGCTTTGCTTGACTTCGTCGGCGTCGTATCTTGCATGCAGCCGGCTGCGGATGGCCGCGGCGATGTCGTGCGGCGTGGCGCGGCTGGCGATGAGGTCTTCGATGCTGACCCACGCCATTTTGCGTTCCTGTTCCAGCGAAACGATGGACCTGGCGTTCAACCGCTCTTCGAGTTCCTTCAAGCCGAGTTCTTTGGCGAGGGTTTTGCCGAGGTTCTCGGCGTCTTCCCGGCGCAAACGTTCCGTGACGACGATGGCGCGGACGATGACAATTTGCATGTCATGCGGAATCAGGCGCAGGATGGGCACGATGGCTGCGGTCTTGGGGACTTTCCCGGCGGAAATCACGTGCTTGAGCAGGTCAAGCGTCACCTGATCCAATTCGGTGAGTTTCACCGCGCGGAAGGTGAGCACAAACCGCAGCGTGCGTGCCAGGCCGCCGGCCTTGCCCATGTTGTTGATGACGGCGTGGCGATGGTCGGGCTTGATGATGAAAGCCAGCAACTCCTCCGCCTGCTTGATGTGTTTCTCATCGAGCGTGCCGTGCTCGCCGGTGATGACGAGCTGCTCAACCAGCGGAGGCAGGCGCTGGGCAAAAACCACGTCCGGCGATTCCGTGGTCTGGTTTTGGTAGTAATGCAACAATTCGCCGGCAAAGGACAGCCGCAGGAAGGCGTTCCTTTGCGCGCGCGCCTGTTCGGTGGCGGCCTTGCTTTGCTGGATTTTCTTGCGCAACGCCACGAATTCATTCCGCCTGGCGGAAACGGCGTTGGGATTTTGCTGGAGCAGCTTCTCGAAATCATTCTGGAACGCCAGCATGATTTCCTCCGGCTTCGGATGCGGATTGAGCTTCGGGTCGGTCGTGATGTCCTTGAAGAACACCAGCGCCTCCTCGCCGAACTCCTTGACGATGCGCTCGCGCGGCACCTGGCCCTTCACAAAGGCGCGGTTGGCGCGGATGAACGACGGGGAATGGAAGTTGTCCGGCTTCTCAATCAAGGATTGCAGCAGCCCGGCCTCGAACGGCGCCTCCAGCCTGATTAATTCTCCGACGGCGGCTTTCAAAACGGCGGCGAGGTCGGCCTTGGTTTTTTCGAGGACTTTCAAAATCACGGGCTGAAGCTGCGTGTCGTCCATTTTGCCCCTGGCCAGCGCCGCGCAGACCTCGTTGACCTGCGCGTTGTGCTCCACCAGGCGCGACACGATGACGCCGATGTCGTTGATGGGCAGCTTGGTGACGAGGCTGGTGAGGATGCTGACCAATTCGGCGTGGGATTTCTGCCGGTGCTCAACCACCCGCTCCAGCAGGGAACGCAACGCCTTGTTCTCCTGCTCCACCGCCGTCAGTTCGGCGTCCAGTTGCCGCACCTTCAACGTCAGGTCCTGCCACGCCTTTTGGATTTCCTCCACCGGGGGAACCGGGTTGGCGCCATTTTCGCTGTCTGCCATAAAGACATCTTTGCCCATGTGGGCGACAGTTTCCAATTATTTTTTGAACAACTAAATCCATTTGCCCAAAGTTATTTTCAGATTAAGATGCGTCATGGCTTCGGAGACATTCAAGGCAAGCCGGTGGACGCGCGGGAATTTCCTGTTCCCCACCGTCATCGAGGTGACGGACCAGGCGGTCATCCGCCGCAAACGCTCGTGGTTCAGCAAGGACGAAATGAGCATCAGCATCACCAAGGTCGCGTCCGTCCACGTCAAAACGGGAATCATCTGGTCGGACATCCTGATTGAATCCAGCGGCGGGAGCGACCCTCTGGCCAGTCATGGACACAAGAAGGCGGATGCGCGCCGAATCCGGGAATTGATTGAGGAGACGCAGGGCAATCTGGGCGGCGGCGGGAAGTCGCAGCCGTCTTGAGCATGAGTTGAGAATCGCCGCAACTTTGCCCAATCACCGCTCGCTGACATGGCAAAACCCGCGCTCAATCTTTTCGAATGGCGGGCGCATTCAATCGCGGTTCCAGCCAGCGCAGGACGCGGCCCGTCAGGCCCGGTGCGCCCATCCAACTGACGTGGCCGTGCGGCAGCCGCCAGATTTCGGGCTGCTCCCACTTTTGCCAAAGTTCCTCGGTTTGTTCCGCCTCCACGAGCAAATCGTAGCGGCCCTGAATCAACAAAATATTTTCTTTGGGAATAACCGGCTGGCTCAACGTCAAATTCATCGGCGTCTTGTCCAGCGCTTCGCGCGCTGCTTTTTG
>JBEKRA010000373.1:0-2985 GCA_049519195.1 Verrucomicrobiota bacterium | reverse complement strand
GGAACCCAAACACGCCTGCTGTCCGCCGAGCGGACCGAGTTGGGCCGTTTGCGCCATGCCGATGCTTCGGTGGCGGCCGGCGCGCGCGGCAACTCCAAACCGAAGAAATGAAAATGATGAAAACCAAAACTATGAAACGCCGCGCCGCCGGTGCCGGCGCCCGGCTGGACAAAGTCTGGCAACTGCGCCTTTACGTGGCCGGCCAGACGCCCAAATCGCTGACGGCGTTTTCGAACCTGAAGACGATTTGCGAAGACCACCTCAAGGGACGCTATGACATCGAGGTGATTGATTTGCTGGAGCAGCCCCAGCTTTCCCGGGGCGACCAGATCCTGGCCATTCCCACGCTGGTGCGCAAATTGCCGCAGCCCGTGCGAAAAATCATCGGCGACCTGTCCGACACCGAGCGCGTGCTTGTGGGGCTGGATTTGCGCCCCGCCGATTAACCAAGCCGAACACACGTGAAAAAAAACAAAACCAGCCGTGCAATCAAGGCCTTTGAAAAAGCCATGACCAGCCGGCCTGCGGACAAATGCGTCCTGCGACTGTATGTGGCGGGAGCCACCAACCGATCGCGCCAGGCCATCCTGCGCGTCCGCAAACTGTGCGAAACCGAACTCAACGGCCAATACCATCTGGAAGTGATTGACATCTATCAGCAGCCCATCCTGGCGCGCAACGGCCAGATTCTCGCGACCCCCACGCTTGTCCGGGAATTTCCGCAGCCGGTGCGCCGGCTCATCGGCAACCTGTCAAGCACCACCGGCCTGTTTGCCGCGTTGGATTTGGACACGAAAGGTAAAACCGGGTGATGAAAACCGCCGGACGCCAACGCGTGAAACGAACGCTGAAAATTCAGCGTGTCGGCATTTCAGATTTTCAGCGTTTGACTGCGCGTCTGGCCGAGGCCGAGGAAACGCTCCGCGCCATCCGAGGCGGCGAGGTGGATGCGGTGGTGACCTCGGGCAAAGCCGGCCCGCAAGTGTTCACGCTCGAAGGCGTTGATCACGCCTACCGCATGCTCATCGAATCCATGAACGAAGGTGCGCTGACACTGACGGCTGACCTGACAGTTCTTTACGCCAACCAGTGCTTCGCCCGAATGGTCCAATGCCCGCTGGAGCAGATCATGGGCGGTTCCTTTAGCCGCTTTCTCTCCATCGAAGACCGTGCAAAGCTCCGACCGCTCCTGAAACAGGTCGCCAAATCCGGCTCCAAAATCCAAGTGCTGCTGAATGCCAGAGAGGGTTCTCAAATGCCGGTGCAAATTTCCATCCGTCCGCTGGCAAAAAATGGCTTCAAGCACGCGCCCATCGGCATGGTGGTGACGAATATGACGGAGGCCCGGCGCAACGAGGAACGGCTGCGGGTTTTGACGCACCGCGTGGTGCAAGTGCAGGAAGACGAGCGCAGGCGCGTGGCCTTGGAATTGCACGACCACATCACCCAACTTCTCTGCGCCGTCCTGGTTCGGAGCCAGGCGCTGGCGGACAATCTTTCGCTTCGCGACGGGCCATCGAAACGGGAGGCGATCAAACTCCGCGAGATGCTCGGCCAGACGGCCGAAGCAGTGGAGCGCATTTCGCGCAATCTCCGGCCCAGCGTCCTGAATGAGTTGGGTCTGGTCGCCGTCCTGCGCGACACCGGCACGGAGTTTGCGGATCGGACAGGCGTGTCGGTCAAGCTGGCCTGCGTGCAGTTGACCGCGCGGCTGACCGCCGCCACCGAGTTGACGCTCTACCGCATCCTGCAGGAAGCCTTGAAAAATGTGGAGAAGCACGCCCGCGCCCGCCACGTTGCGGTGCGCCTGACGCAGCATGGCGCCTTCGTTCAGTTGACGATCAATGACGACGGGATCGGCTTCGACCCGGATCATCACCCGGCCGGACGAAATGGAAAGGGCGGCCTTGGTCTGCTTGGCATGCGGGAGCGGGCCGCATATGTGGGCGGCATTTTGAATGTCAAATCCGCTCCGGGCAAAGGCACCACCATCACGGCGCAGATTCCGCCCGCCAAGCTGCGCGGGGGGGGGGCGCTGATGGTGTCCGCTGAAATCAAACCTGAATTTTTATGAAACGAATCACTGTTTTGCTGGCGGAAGACCATACGATTGTGCGCGAAGGATTTCGCAAGATGCTCGAACTTGAAGACGACCTTGAAGTGGTCGGCGAAGCGCAGGACGGACGTCAGGCGGTCATGCTGGCCAAAAAACTCCAGCCCGATGTTGTGTTGATGGACATCGCAATGCCCCATCTCAATGGCCTGGAAGCCACCCGCCAGTTGCTCAAGGCACTCCCCGCCACCAAGGTGCTCATGCTCTCCGCGCACAGTGATGACGCTTATGTCAAAAATGCGACCGAGTCCGGCGCCGTGGGATTTCTGCTCAAACAAACCTCCGCCCACGACGTGTGCCGTGCGATTCGGGAAGTGAATAATGGAAAAACATTTTACACCCCCTCCATTTCCCGGCGCCAGGACCGCATCCATCCGATGACGGCTGACCGCGCGGGCGGGTTCAAAAAGATAGCCGCCGTGCTGACTTCGCGCGAGATGGAGGTGCTCCAACTGATTGCCGAAGGCAAGGCCAACAAGGAAGCCGCCTCGGAACTCGGCATCGGCATCAAGACCGTTGAGAAGCATCGCGAGCACGTCATGCAGAAGCTCGACATCCACGACACCGCCGGGCTTACCCGCTACGCCATCGGCGCGGGCATCATCGAGAGCAGCGTCCAGTTGACCATTGTTTAGAGAGGTTTCAAAAATTCTGTGGCCACCAAGTCGGATTCGGGCGACCGAATTGCGCGTCTGCGTCGTGTTCTGCGGCTGCCCTCTGCCGCTTTGCGTCGCCCGCGGTCCGGTGAACAAGCGGCAGAGGGCTGCCGCAGTCCAAAACCTCGCGGAATCATCCAGCCGGCTTTCAGGTGCGGCCACAGTTTTTGTTAAACCGCTATAGCCCGCGTCGGCTTTCGTCCTCCTCGTCGTCGT
>JBEKRA010000372.1:0-2993 GCA_049519195.1 Verrucomicrobiota bacterium | reverse complement strand
GGATTGAAACATATCCGCTTGAACCGTTCAATGAGAACGCCTGTCCCACTTCACCATTCGTATAGGCGATGCTGCCGACAACAGCACCATTGTTAGTGCCGATGATGTCGTTGGCATTGCCTTCACCAGGCCACCAGGCTGCCAAGCCGGAGGGGGCCGGATCGCAAAAGGTCACCGTTAAGACAGCATACGAACTGTTGGTTGAACCGTAGATATTTGTCACCACTACGCCATAAGCGCCAGCTTGGGAAAACTGAACGTTGTCGAGTGTCAGTGTCGCATTGGTTGCGTCCACTATGTTCGTTCCGTCAAAACTCCACTGATAGGAGAGCGGTTTGGTGCCCACCGCAATCACGGTGAATCGGGCGGTGCCTTCCACCACCACCGTCTCATCGGCTGGTTGCATGATGATGATCGGCTGCGAGGGGATGATGGTCAGCAGCGCATTGGAACTGGTCGCCGAACCGGCGATGTTGGTCACGATGACTGTGTAAGTCCCAATGTCGTTGGAGGACACGTTGCTGATGACCAGATTCGTGGTCGTCGAACCCGCGATGTTGCCACTGTCAATCAAATTAGTTCCGTTGTCCTGCCATTGATAGGCCAACGGCAATCCACCCGTCGCGGCCACGTTTAATGTCGCCGTCGCGCCTTCCAACACAGCATGGTCGGTCGGTTGTTGCGTGATGACGGGCGGACTGATCACCGACAAGGTGAACTGTCGGCTTTGCCCAGCGCTGTCGTTCAAATTGGTGAACCACACGGTCGCGTTATAGATTCCCGCCACCAGATTGCTGGCGGCGGAGTTCAAGCTGACCGTCACCGTGGCCGCGGGTCCGCCGGGTGTGAGCGTGCCGCCGCTGGGCGAGGCGTCGAGCCAGGGCGCCGGGTTGGCAAGCGTCCAAGTCAGTGAGTTTGTTCCCGCGTTGGTGATAGAAAAGTTCTGGCAAGTCACCGTGAACGGCCCCCCAAAGCCGCCGGTGGAAGTGAAACCGGCCGGCGGCGCGATGAGCAGCGGTTCGGGGTTGGCCAAGGCGTCAATCAACTTTTGTCCTGCCGGCGTGCCCCAGCCGGTGCACAGGTCGTAGCCGGTGACCGCATAAAATTTTGCGGGGCTGCCGCTCCAGGTGTTGTTGCCGGTTGTAATGTCGTGGAACGCCGAAGTGTAATTGGCTCCGGTGCCGATTGCGTCCACCAGCGGATTGATGAACCCCACCGTCGGCTGTCCGGAGGCCACCGCCTCTTGATTGGCCAGCGCCATGAAACCCGCCCACAACGGCGCCGAGCAACTGGTGCCGCCCACGTTCTGATAGTCGTGGCCAATCGCCCGAACATAGATGTTGTCCGCCGTCAAAGCCACATCCGGTGTGTTGCGTTTCGTCGTGGAACCTTGATTGGCGGTCATGCTGATGTTCGTCTGCCAGTCTGGGATTTGGTATTGGGTGCTGATGCCGCCACCGCTGCCAATGCCGCCACCCCAGTTCCACACCGTTTCAGAAACCCGGGGACCGCCCGGACCACTTGTCGTCAACGTCGTGCCGCCCACCTGCGTAATGTAGGGCGTGTCGCCCGGAAAATCTATCAGGCCGGTGTAGGCGTCGCCGTCGCCCGAGGCGTTGAAGAATGATTGGCCCTGCGCCGCCATCTGCTGGAATATCACATCCGCGGCCGGCTCCGCCGGGCCATTGGGCGCATACCACGAGCAGCTTAATTGCTTGGCCAGATTGTCGTTGGCCATCCGGCTCAAAAGATCCACGAACGGACTGGGATTGGGCGCCTCATAAACGATCACCTTCGACAATCCCGGCGCCATCGAAATTGCCATCTCAATGTCCAGTGAAACTTCGATTTGGCCGCCACTGCGACTGGGCGCGCCGGTGGCCCCGTCAATCAACACGTTCTGCAACGGAACATTTGGCAGGCCGGCAAGATTTTCGTAATAAGAAATGTCGCTGGCGGAATAGCCGTCAAATTGCAGCAGCCCGACCGTCTGCCCCGTCCCGTTGAGCGTCGTGTCCGGTGCGTAAGCCGCCCGGAAATCATTCCCCATGAAACTGCCGCCCGGCCCCGAACCGGTGTCGGCATTTGGAGATTCATTTTGCGAACCGGCCAGCGGCTTGGTCACAAAACGCGGACGCGGCAGCGAAAAATCATTCAGGCCGCTGATGTGCAAAATTGGAACCGACAGGTCCAACGCCGGCTCGGTGTCCGGCGCGTAAAATGTGCGATTCTCCGCTGGATGCAGGTAAGTATGCATCGTCACGTGCAGGGCGCGTTCCACGTCCGCCACCGACCCGCTCACGTCCAGCAGCACGCGATTCGGATGCGTGGTGGTGACGCGCAGGCCGTTTGCTTTCGCGAACGCAATCACTGCCTGATAATCCTTTTCCGCCGGGCCGAATTGTTCTGCGAACTGCTCCGGCGTCAGGTAATGGTGATAGTTCGGGCTGGCCGGGTCATAGATTTGCCGGAGCAGATTGGAGAGCGCCTCCTGGTTCCGCAGCGGCAGGCCAATGGCCAGGTTCAACTGGTTCGTGCCGGGAACAAGCCCCGCCGGCGTCAGTGATTTCACGGCAGCCGGCACATGGCCGTGCAGACCTTGGATCGGTGCGGCGGCGGCAGGATTGATTAAGAATAGCAGCAGACTGCCCAGAGTGGTGATTGCCCCCAACGAACGGCTTGTTTTCATAATATCCGATTTGGCCAATTGGTTAACCAGCCTTGAGTCATTGCCTGAACAGGCGATTTTGGCCATGGAATAGCCAGCGTTAGCAATTGGCGGGATTTTCTAGCATCCCTCCGTTTAATTCAAGCAAAAAAATAAATCAATTGGGTCGGAAGCGCTTGCGAATCAAGATTATCTAATGAAATGAAGAAGCGGGAAAACACCTGCCGCAAGTGTGGCTGGCAGCGGCAAGGTCCAATCAGCTTTGCGCCGGTTCGCCGGTTTTGCGCGGGCGCATTGCGATGAGCCAGACCAGGAAAAGCGCGCC
>JBEKRA010000371.1:0-2995 GCA_049519195.1 Verrucomicrobiota bacterium | reverse complement strand
GGACAGACAGTGACGCAGGTCATGCAGGAAATGCACTTCTGCTGGTCCACATAGGAGACCTGGGCGCTGACGTCGAGCTGCGTCTTCGACAGCACCGTGGCGGCTCGCGCGGCGGCGGCGCGGGCCTGCGAAATGTTTTCGTCAATGAACTTCGGCGAATGGGCCAGGCCGCAGAGAAAAACGCCCTCGGTGGCAAAATCCACCGGCCGCAGTTTCACGTGGGCTTCCACGTAGAAACCGTCAGCGTTGAGCGGCACCTTGAGCATGTCCGAAATGCGCTTGTTGTTCTTCAAGTCCACTTCCACGCCGGTGCTCAACACGACGTTGTCGGCCTCGATGGCAATCAGTTCGGACATGTCAGGACTCTTGAGAGTGACGAACAGGCCATTTTGATCGTTCACCTGCGGGGGCGCATCCGGCGTGTAACGGATGAACACCACCCCGGCTTCGCGCGCCTGCTGATAATAAATTTCCCGGAAGCCATAGGTGCGGATGTCCCGGTAAAGAACATAGACGTTTGCGTCCGGGTCCAGTTTTTTGACAGCCAGCGCGTTCTTGACGGCCATCGAGCAGCAGATGCGGCTGCAATAGGGATGCTTCTCGTTGCGCGAACCGACGCACTGGATCATGACGATGTTCTGTCCCTTCGCGGGCCAGGTTTTGTCGTGCAACTGTTTTTCCAATTCAACCTGCGTCAGGACGCGGTCGGACTGGCCGTATAAAAATTCCGTGGTTTTGGCCGGTCGCGCGCCGGTGGCGACGATGATGGCGCCGCCGGTGACTTCCATGTTTTTGCCGCCCTGGCCGAGCGACACGTGGAACTTGCCGATGTGGCCCTTGATGCGGGCGATTTCAGCTTCAAGATAAAGTTTGATGCGCGGATGTTTCTGGACCTGATCAATGAGATCGCGGGTGAAGGCCGCGATGTTCCCGTGCTCGAAGGTGTTATGAATATCGTGCAACGTGCCGCCGAGGCGGTTTGCCTGTTCGATCAGATGAACGCTGAATCCCTGGTTGGCAAGCGCCAGCGCGGCGGTCATGCCGCTCAATCCGCCGCCGATGACGATGCCGGTCTGGTCCACCGCGAGCATGCCGCCTTCGAGCGGCCAGAGTGTGCGCGCCCGGGCGATGGACATTTTGACGAGTTCCACCGCCTTTTCGGTGGCGGCTTCCGGCGCGGCCGTATGCACCCAGGAACACTGGTCGCGGATGTTGGCCAATTCGAACAGATAAGGGTTCAGTCCGGCTTCGCGCAGGGTTTCACGGAACAACGGCTCGTGTGTGCGGGGCGTGCAGGAGGCCACCACAATGCGATTGAGCCGGTGTTGATGGATCATTTCCTTGATGTTCGAGAGGCTCGTGTCGGAGCAGGTGAACATGGTATGGGTCGCCAGAACCACATTCGGCTCATGCTCAACCCGTTTCATCACCTGCTCGACATCCACGACGGAGGCGATGTTCATGCCGCAGTGGCAGATGAACACGCCGAGGCGCGGTTCTTCATCGGTGACATCGTGCTCGGTGGGATAAGTTTTTTTGGTGACGAGCGAATTGCGCGCCGGGGCCAGCAGTTCCATGGCCATGGAAGCGGCGGCGCTGGCCTGTGTGACGGTTTCGGGAATGTCCTTGGGTTCCTGCGCCGCGCCGCCGACGAACACGCCGGGCCGGGAGGTGGACAGCGGCTGGAGCCGGTCGGTGTCGCAGAAACCAAATTCATTGAGCTTGATGTCAAGACAGGCGGCCAGCCCCGCCATGCTGTGCGGCGGTTCCATGCCCACGGACAAAACAACCAGGTCAAATTCCTTGCAGGCGATCTGGCCGTTTTCGTCGAGGAACGCCGCGCGCAAATCCTTGCTGCCGGGCACCTGGAGGATGCGCGACGGAATGCTCTTGATGTAATGGATGTTCTCCTTGGCCCGGGCGCGCTCGTAATACTGGTCGAAATCCTTCCCGTGGGCGCGGATGTCCATGTAGAAAATCGTCGCGTCCAACCCGGTGACGTGGTCGCCGGCGACCATGGCCTGTTTGGTGGCCATCATGCAGCAGATGGAGGAGCAATATTCGTTGCCGCATGTCGAATCGCGCGAACCCACGCACTGGATCCAGGCGATTCGTTTCGCCTCGCGGCCGTCGGACAGGCGGATGACATGGCCTTCGAACGGGCCGGCGGCGGAAAGCATCCGTTCAAATTGAACGCTGGTGACCACGTTGGCATAGCGGCCGTAACCGAATTCACCTTTGCGTGAGGCATCAAACTCGTTGAAACCCGGGGTGAGAACGACCGCGCCCACTTTCAGGGTGACGGTCCGCTCCCGCATGGCGTGGTCAATGGCGAATTGCTTGCAGGTCTCAACGCACCGATTACATTCCGAGCAGAGGGCGCAATTCAGACAACGCCCGGCTTCCGCCAGCGCTTCCTCTTCGGTGAGGCCTTTTTCAACCTCGTCGAAATTGCCCAGGCGGCTGGCCGGGGCCAGTTCTTTCGCCCGGGGCCGGAGCTTTTTCTCGACCTTGTCGAGCGTGGGCATAAACGCCGGGGGAATCGGACGGAGGCTTTCCTCGAAACGGTCGCCCAGCAATGGTTTGCCGCGCAGGAATCGTTCGATGGATTCGGCGACGCGTTTGCCGGCGGCCACGGCGTCAATCACGGACATCGGCCCGGTGGCATTATCGCCGCCCGCAAAAATGCCGGGCACGGAAGTCTGGCCGGTCACCGGGTCGGCCTTGAAGCAGCCGCGATAATTTTCAACCTTGATGTGACTGACCAACTCTTCATCCACCGCCTGGCCGATGGCGACGATGATCTGGTCGGCCTCAATCGTGGCGAGATCGTTTTCGTCGAAGGCCGGGCTGAAGCGTTTCTGGTCGTCGAAGACGCGGGTGCAGCGTTTGAGTTCGATGCCGGTGACGGAGCCGTTGCCGAGGATGCGTTTGGGTCCCCAGCCGTCACGAATCTTGATGTTTTCCGCGAGGGTGGCCTCGATCTCCTCCTTGT
>JBEKRA010000370.1:0-3000 GCA_049519195.1 Verrucomicrobiota bacterium | reverse complement strand
TGAATTTGTGACAGGCGCGACGCCTGTCCTACGCTTTCGCGCGTGACGAAGTGGATCAAGTTCATCATCGCCGTCCTGCTGCTGCCGGTTTGCGGCGGCGCGGCGATGGCATTGTGGCGGGTGTTGTGCGCCAGCGGCGGGGCGGAAATCGTTTGGGTGCCGCTGCTTGCGGGCGCGGCGTGCTGGGTCGTGATTTTTCTGCTGCTGCCCAAGCCCATGTGGATTTATGTGTTCGGTCACGAACTGACACACGCGCTGTGGGCATGGCTGTTCGGCGGGCAGGTGAAAAAGATGAAGGTCGCGTCCGGCGGCGGCCACGTCGTCATTTCCAAAACCAATTTCATCATCACGCTCGCGCCTTATTTTTTTCCGCTTTACGCCGCGCTCGCCGTCATTGTGTTCACGCTGGGCAATTTGTTTTGGAACTGGCGCGGATATCTTGTGTGGTTTCATCTGTGCGTCGGCGCGGCGTATGCGTTTCACGTGACGCTGACTTTTCACACGCTGCGGACGCGGCAGTCGGACATCACGTCGCAGGGCCGGCTGTTTTCGGCGGTTATTATTTTCCTCGGCAACGTGTGTGTTCTGCTGTTTGGCGTGCCGTTGCTGACCGCGAAAGCAAGTCTTTTCACCGCGCTTTTCACCGCGCTGGAGTGGTGGTTTGACGGCGTCGGCTCGATTTTTCACTGGCTGGCGAGGATGGCCTGAATTCCCCTGCCTGAAAAATGTTGATTTTCTGTCTTGAATTAAACCGCGAATAGGGTCAAATCCTCCAAAGACACGCATATGGACTTGGCTGACATTTTAGGCAAAGCGCAAATTCTTCCCGATTTGCGCGCGACAAACCGCTGGGAAGCGATTGATGAGTTGATTGACGTCCTGGTGGCGACGGGCAAAATCCAGCCCGCCGACCGCGATGCCGTCACTGCCGCCGTCAAGAAGCGCGAGACCTCGATGAGCACGGGCATCGGCTTCGGCATTGGCATCCCGCACGCTTCGACGGATTTGATTTACGAGGTCGTTGGCGCTCTCGGCCGTTCCGGCAAGGGCGTGAATTTCGACGCCCTCGACAACCAGCCGGTGAAGCTCGTCATGCTGTTCCTCGTGCCGCAGGGCCAGTTTCAAAAACATCTTCACACGCTGGCCAACATCGCGAAGTTCCTGCACAAGGCCGAATTGCGCGAATCCCTCGAAAAAGCGCCCGACGCCGACACCATGCTCAACGTCATCCGCGAACAGGGAAAGAAGTGATTTAACTTCGGAGGGACGAGTTCCAAGAGTCCCCAAAGTGTCCGGCGGAAAAAATTGGTGATTCGTGGAACTCGCCACTCCGAAATCTTGTCCGCGCCCATCCCGCCTTCGTTTCACTTCGTCGTGGCAAGCCGTGTCCATCCGTGGTTAAATCATTCCCGTGTTGCCGCACAAACAAATCGAACTCCGCCTGCAATACGCCGTCCGCGCCGTTTTACCGGACGCTGATTTCTCCGCCATTCTTGTCCGACCATGTGATCCGAAATTCGGCGATTACCAGAGCAACGCGCTCATGTCGCTCGCCAAGCGGCGGAAACTGAATCCGCGCAAGCTCGCCGCCGATGTGCTGGCGAAGCTTGATGTTTCGGAAATCTGCGAGAAGGTTGAAATCGCCGGCGCGGGCTTCCTGAATTTCCGGCTGAAAAATTCCGCGCTCGCGCAAACGTTGGAATCCGCCGCGCGCGGCGAACATATGTTTTTTGATAAAGTAGGACAGGCGTCCCGCCTGTCCAGCGAGCGCGCTTGCGCGAGCACCGAAGCGGCTGAGCTGACCACACCAGCGCGGGCAGGCGAGACGCCTGCCCTACTTTGCCGCACCGTCGTCATTGATTTCAGTTCGCCGAACGTCGCCAAGCCGATGCACGTCGGACACATCCGTTCCACGATCCTCGGAGACAGCCTCGCGCGCACGCTGCGGCTGCTCGGCCACCGCGTCATCACCGACAATCACATCGGCGACTGGGGCACGCAGTTCGGCAAATTGCTCGTCGGCTGGGAAAAACATCTAAACCGCGCCGCGCTCCAGGCTGATCCGATTGCCGAGATGGAACGGCTTTACAAGCTCGTCAATGCCGCCGGGGACGCCGATGAAAAAGTTTTGGAAGAGGCGCGGCTGGAATTGGTGAAGCTCCAGTCCGGGGACGCTGAAAATCTCCGCATCTGGCGCGAGATGATTGAGCTGTCGCAAAAGCAGTTCGACACGATTTATGCCCGGCTCGGCGTGAAATTCGACCACGCGCTCGGCGAGAGTTTTTACAATCCGAAGCTGAAACCGCTCGTGGACGAATTGCTCGCCAAAGGCATCGCGCGCGAAAGCGAAGGCGCGATTGCCATTTTCTTCGATGACATTCCCCAACTCAAGGAACGGCCCGCGCTCATCCGCAAAAGCGACGGCGGGTTCAATTACGCCACGACGGATCTCGCCACGCTGGCGCACCGGCTCGAAACATGGAAGCCCGACGAAATCATTTATGTCACCGACGGCCGGCAGCAATTGCACTTCCAGCAATTGTTCGCCGCGTTCCACAAATGGCAGGCCGTTGGAGTTCAAGCTTTAGCTTGTGAAGGCGGCACGCTAAAGCGTGAACTCCAACTCGCGCACGTCTGGTTCGGCTCGATTCTCGGCGAGGACGGCAAGCCATTCAAAACCCGCAGCGGCGAGACGGTGAAGCTGGCGGACTTGCTCGACGAGGCGGAGGAGCGGGCCTTCAAAATTGTTTCCGAAAAAAATCCTGATTTGCCGGAAGCCCAGAAGCGCGAAATCGCGCGGGTCACCGGCCTGGGCGCGGTGAAATACGCCGACCTGCTGCCGAACCGGCAGAGCGATTACGTGTTCAGTTGGGACAAGATGCTCGCGCTCAACGGCAACACCGCGCCGTATTTGCAATATGCCTATGCGCGAATCAAAAGCATTTTCCGAAAAGCGGAAGGAACATTCAACATTCAACATTCAACGCTCAACATTCAACT
>JBEKRA010000369.1:0-4280 GCA_049519195.1 Verrucomicrobiota bacterium | reverse complement strand
CGGCCTCAAGCCGGAGCATCTGCCGATTTTCGACTGCGCGTTCAAGCCGGCGCGCGGCAGGCGCAGCATTCATTACCTGGCGCATTTGAAGATGATGGCCGCCGCGCAGCCGTTCATCAGCGGCGCGATTTCCAAGACCGTCAACATGCCGAACGAATGCACCGTCGGGGAAATCCGCGACACCTACATTCAGGCCTGGAAGCTGGGGCTTAAATGCGTGGCGATTTACCGCGACGGCTCGAAGCGTTCGCAGCCGCTCAACACGAAAAAAACCAACGAGGGCGGCGACAAAACCTCCCCGGACAATTCCGCATTGGAGGGCAAAATCAAGGAACTCGAAGCCGAGGTCGCCAGGTTGCGCGCCGATTCCGGCAAACCGCTGCGCCGCCGGTTGACCGACACGCGCACGGCGGTCACGCACAAGTTCGACATCGCCGGACACGAAGGCTATCTCACGGTCGGCCTGTTTGAGAACAAACAGCCCGGCGAACTCTTCATCACGATGGCCAAGGAAGGCTCGACCATCGGCGGTTTGATGGACGCCATCGGCACGCTCACCAGCATGGCGCTGCAATACGGCGTTCCGCTGGAAGCGCTCACGAAAAAATTCGCGCACCAGCGTTTCGAGCCGAGCGGCTTCACCAAAAATCCCGAGATCCGCAACGCCTCCTCAATCACGGATTATGTGTTCCGCTGGATGGCACTGCAATTCATCCCCGGCTACCGGGAAAGCCTTCCTTCCAACCGCAACCAGCCCGAACTCGTCATGCCGGGCCTGATTGACGAGCTTAAAAAAAAGATAAACCGCCCGGTGCCTGAACTGCCCATCGCCGAGGACAACACCGACATGCTTGAGATCAAATCTGCAAACGGCAACGGCCATCACGCGCCCGCCGCCCGCGTCGTGAGGTCGTTGAACGATTCCGTCGCGCATTTCCAGCAGGACGCGCCGACCTGCCCGAACTGCGGCCACGTCGCCGTGCGTAATGGCGCGTGCTACAAGTGTCTTAATTGCGGCGAAAGTCTTGGGTGTTCGTGAGGTCTTGAGGAACCGGGTCGGAGGAACGGCCGGAGGATTTCGATTCTCCGGCCCGTTTTATTTTTCAGTGCGCTTGTCTCCGCCCGCCGCCGGGTTTAAGCTCCGGTCATGAGCGACACCACCTTTCGTATGCGCGAAGATCCATGGCGCATTTTCCGCATCATGTCCGAGTTCGTGGATTCATTCATGACCCTGTCCGAGGTCGGCCCCGCCGTGACCATTTTCGGTTCGGCGCGGTCACCGGCGGCGGGCCGGGCATCATGGAAGCCGCCAACAAGGGCGCGGCGCAGGGTGGCGGCAAATCCGTGGGCCTCAACATCGAATTGCCGCATGAACAGGCCGGCAACCGCTTCGTCAACGTCCCGCTGCACTTCCACTACTTCTTTGCGCGCAAAGTTTGTTTTGCCAAATACAGCCTCGGCTTCATTTACATGCCCGGCGGCTTCGGCACGCTCGACGAATTTTTCGAAATCATGACCCTTGTGCAAACCGAGCGCGTCCCGGAATTCCCGCTCATTCTCTTCGGCAAAGAATACTGGAAGGGACTGGTGCACTGGATAAAAACCGAAATGCAGGAACGGCACAAACTGATCAACCCCGGCGACCTCGACCTGTTCAAGGTCACCGATGACCCGGAGGAAGCCGTCCGCATCATCCTTGATTACGAACGCCGCGTTGGCCAGCCCGCCATGATGCCCAAGGCGTTTGCGTGAAAATGAAGCGACCCTATTCATCACAGGACGCGACGGGCTTACGACCACCGGTTCCGCTGGCGTGGATTGGAGTCTTTTTCGCAGTCTGTGTCCTCGGCGCCTCCGTTGAATTGCTCTGGGGTGACAAAATCGTCAACTGGCTGGAAGGAGGAATGCCAGCACGAGAGAGGGCTAGTATCATCACAAGCTACTATCGCGCCGTCGAATCGGGCAACCTCCCGCAGCCGGCCAGCGCCAGCAACATCATGGTTTATCATCTCGACAAAAACGCTCCCTATCGCATGGCGGTGCGTGTGCGGACGCAATCCGGTGAAACGCGCCAGTTTCAACTCGTGCGCCCGCCGGAAGCAGCCGGCACCAACTGGGGATTCCGCGCGAATTGAGCGAACCCATCATGCGCCCGTTGATTCAGGAAACCCAAACCTCGCACTCGCCCGAATCGCTGGCGGCGCAATTGCTAACTCCGCACTCCGCATTCCCCGCTCCGCACTCGAATGTCGTCCTGCTCCGCACCTCGGCGTTTGATTCGCCGCAGGCGCGCTATTCATTTGTCGCGGCGGATCCGTTTCTGACTTTTTGTTCCTTCGGCTCGCGCTGCGAAATTGCATTGCCGGAATCTGAAATCTCAAATCTCAAATCTCAAATTCAATATGGCAACCCCTGGCATTTGCTCGACGCGCTCATGGCGCGGTTTGAAATATTGGATGAAATTGACCTGCCGTTTCCTCTCGGCGGCTGCTTCGGTTTCTGGGGTTACGACCTGAAAAACTTCACCGAGCCGAAACTCCCGCGCCGCGCCGCCAACGATTTGGAATTGCCCGATTGCCGCGCCGGCTTCTACGACAGCCTCGTCGTCTTCGACCATCAACTCGGAAAAGTTTTCATCGTCTCGACCGGCTTGGGCGCCGATGGCGCGCGCAGTGAAAAGCGGGCGCGCGAACGAATGGAATTTTGGACTGCGGCGACATGTTGCCGCTTTTCCACGACGCGACATATCGCGTCGTTCCAAAGAGCGGACATGTCCTCGCACTCCAAAGTCGCGTCAAATCTTTCACGCGACGAATTCATTTCCAAAGTCCAACGCGCGCAAAAATACATCCGCGCCGGCGACATTTACCAGGTGAATTTGTCACAACGTCTCACCGCCAAATTGTCTAGGTGGGGCGAGGCTCCTGACGAGCCGGATCCATTGTCCGCATTTTCGACTCGCGGGGACGCTCGCCCCACCAATTATTTGTCCGGCTGGGAATTTTTTGAACGGTTGAGCGCCGCCTCCCCCGCTCCGTTTTCGGCGTTTTTGGACTGCGGCGATTTTCAGATTGCCTCGTCCTCGCCGGAACAATTTTTGCGCATGAGCGGTTCGCAAATCGTCACGCGGCCCATCAAGGGCACGCGCCCGCGCGATGCCGACCCGACACGCGACGCCCAGCTCGCCTACGAACTCCAGACCAGCGCCAAGGAACTGGCCGAATTGGTCATGATTACCGACTTGTTGCGCAACGATCTGGGCAAGGTGTGCGAGTTCGGCTCGGTGCAAACGCCGGAACTGGCGCGGCTCGAGCGTTTCGCGCAGGTGCAGCATCTCGTTTCCACCGTCGAAGGGCGGCTGCGGAAGGATATGACGCATTTTGCCGCGTTCGCGTCGGCTTTTCCCGGCGGGAGCATCACCGGCGCGCCGAAATTCCGCGCAAGGGACATCATTGACGAACTGGAGCCGGTTTCACGCGGGCCTTACTGCGGCGCGATTGGCTACCTCGGCTTCAACCGCGAAAGCCAGTTGAGCATCACCATCCGCGCGGCGGTCTGCAAAGACGGCCTCGCGCATTTCAACGTCGGCGCCGGCATCGTGGCGGATTCCAATCCCGAAGCCGAATACGAGGAAACGCTGGCCAAGGCTGCCGGTTTTCTGGCGGCGTTGAGTAGCAGCCGACGTGAGGAGACTCATTCCAAAATCGAAAACGGGAAATTGATTTGAGCCTCGTTACCTCGGCTGCTACGAAACGCATGGCCTGCTTCACTTTCTCCACCACCAGCATCTCGATAAACCTTTGAGCAGAATCAGGGTTGACTGGAAAGGCACAAATCGAATAATTCCAATCTATTTCTGTTTCCTCGGATTTGACCGAAAACAGACAAACAACGCGACAATCAAGAATGCCACGCCAAATACGAAACCTCCAAATTTCAGAAGCGGGAACAAATTGTGATTTGGATCTATTTTGCGACGCCATTCCCAATAAACCGGCTTTTTCTTTTCGATTGCTGCCAGCCGTTGAGGATCGGTCTTGGCCGGCCAGTTGTCATTCGTTAGCGTGTAAGTAATGCCAAAGCGCGGCGCATTGGCTGTTTCGTTCCGCATATCTGACACGTCTGTTGGACGGGTAATTTTGGGGCGGAATGAGGCGACTGAGGTGGACCCCATCCTTTAGACCACTGAGCGCAGGAGATAAGAAGGATTCTCGCGGTCTGCTGTCATGGTTGCTTTTGTTTGTCTGTTGTTCACTCTGCGCTTTAAAACCATTTGGAAA
>JBEKRA010000368.1:0-3010 GCA_049519195.1 Verrucomicrobiota bacterium | reverse complement strand
ACGACGCTGACGCGCCATTCGTTCGCCCAAAACCGCCTTGGTGGCCACAGAATTTTTGAAACCGCTCTAATTTGCGGCCGGCGCCGCGGTGATTTCTGCATGTCACAAACAGGTGACAATTGATAAGTCAGCCTTGTGAATAACATGGCCGCATTTCACCGCCGCCCCGTCCGCCTGAACACGGCAAAGGCTTCATCGCCAACACGCTTGAATGACTTGATTTGAAGCGGCGCCGCATTCGCCAGCCGGCAAAAACCGCCGCCGTCGGCGATGGTCGGAGCTTCGCCGCCGCCGAAAATCTTCGGGCAGATAGTTAAATGCAACTCATCCACCAAATCCGCGCGGAACAGGGCGTCGTTCAATTCGCCGCCGCCTTCGCAAAGCAACCGCTTCACGCTCCATTTCGTCCGCAGCCAGCGCAGGGCCGCCGCAAAGTTGATTTCGCGTTTGCCGCAAACCTTCACTTCGTCCGCAACCGCCCGCAGGCTCCGGAGTTTTGTTTTTGAAGCGCGGGCGGTTGTCAAGATGATGACGGCCGAAAAATGTTTTTTGAAGATCGCCGCGCGCGGATTGATCGAGCCGCCGCCGCTGACGATGACGCGCAAATTGTATCCCGCCAGCCCGCGCTTGAGCCGCAGCTTCCGATATTTTTCACCGCCCGTTCCCAAAATTGTCCGCGAAATTTCAACCGTCCGCGCGCCGCACATCACCGCGTCCGCCGTGGCGCGGAGTTCGTAGAGATGTTCCAAGTCGCACTCGCTGCTGAATGAGTGGACCGCGCGATTCGCCGTGGCAATTTTCCCGTCCGCCGTCATCGCCATGTTGACCAAAATGAATGGTAACGGCGTTTTCTTCTTTTGCGGTTTTTTCATAAAATCAGCATCGCATCGCCGTAACTGAAGAAACGGTAACGTTCACGAATCGCTTCCGTGTAAGCCCGCAAAATCATTTCCCGCCCGCGCGTTTCTCCCGGCGCGGCAAACGCGCTCACCAGCATGAGCAGCGTCGAGCGCGGCAAATGGAAGTTTGTCAGCAGCGCGTCCACGACTTGAAATGAAAATGGCGGATGTATGAAAATGCCCGTCTTTTCAATGGTTTTATGCACTTTGCCGCCATTTTTCGCGGCCACGGTTTCGAGCACGCGCACCGTCGTTGTGCCGGTGGCGATGACGCGGTGGCCGGAATCTTTTGCGGCGTTGATCGAATTTGCGGTTTCTTCGCTCAATTCAAACCGTTCCTCGTGCATTTTGTGGGCGGCCAGCGATTCGGTTTTCACCGGCAGAAATGTGCCGGGACCGACGTGCAGCGTGAGGAAGCAGATTTGCGCGCCGCGCGCGCGGATTTGTTCCAGCAATTCCGGCGTGAAATGCAAACCCGCCGTCGGCGCGGCCACCGAGCCGTCGGGCTTGGCGAACACGGTTTGATAGCGCTCCTTGTCGTCTGGCAACTGGCTGTGGCGTTGGATGTATGGCGGCAGCGGAACCTCGCCCAGCCGGTCAAGCTCGCGGCGGATGTCCGGTGTGCCGGAGAATTGCAGCCGCCGATGGCCTTCGTCGTTGGTTTCGGCGACTGTGGCGCAAACACCGCCCGGCTTGCCGCCGGCATCGCAAAAAATAATTTGTGTGCCAATGCGCGCCCGTTTGCCGGGACGCAGCATCACCCACCAGTCGTTTGGCTCATTTTCTTCGAGAAGCAAGACCTCGAATTTTCCGCCGGTTTTGACATTGACGCCGCGCAATCTTGCCGGAATCACGCGCGAATTGTTCAGCACCAGCACGTCGCCGGCACGGAGAAATTCGAGCAAGTCTGGGAACCGCCTGTGTTCGACGGAATTTTTGTTGCGATGCAAAACCAGGAGGCGCGATTCATCCCGTTTGGGCGCGGGATGTTGCGCGATCAGCTCCGGCGGCAGTTCAAAATCAAAATCAGCGGTTCGCATCGGCGCGAGTTTCAAGTTTCACGCCTCAAGTTTCAAGTTGTTGTGTGATGAAAGGTTATTTGCCACAATTTCCGGGTTGTGAATAACTTTTGAATAAGCCTGAAAAAATTGTGCATTTTTTTGTTGACGTGGTGGGTGAAAGTGGGTAGAAATGGGTCGTTGTGGGTGATAATAGTGGTTTCAGGATTTGATGTGAACAAATGAGTGACGCGCAAACAAAAGGGCCGACGTATTACAATTCGCGTTTTCTTCACGGCGTGGATGAGAAGCGGCGCGTCCAGATTCCGGCCAAGTGGCGGCCTGACAAATCGGGGACGGAGTTGACGCTGGTGTTCTGGCCGCAACATCAGGCGGGGGCATGCCTGCGCGTTTTGCCCCCGGCACAAATGGCGAAGATGAAATCGGACATTGACGCGCTCCCGAATGACAACCCGAAAAAGGGCGTCCTGAAAAGATTTCTTGGCAGCGAATCCGTCCAAGTGACTTTGGACAAGGCCGGCCGGATTTGTCTGCCGGATGGAATGGCCCGCGCGGCGGGCATCAAGGATGAGGCGGTGCTGGTGGGGCTGCTCGACCGTTTCGAGATTTGGAATCCGGCCCGCTACGAAAACGTCAAGACTGCCGACGCGGTGCTCGCGTCCGAAGCCTTCAAACTCATGGAGTGATTATGAAATTGGGAAAATTGTTGTTTGCCGGGAAGAGCGTCGTGAACGGTTGCGAAACGATTTCGTATCGCGAAAACAAACAGGTGGCCCTGCCCAAATTCATTTCGCCGAAAAATCCCTTTGGGCCGTCCAAAACGCCGGCGGAAACCGTCCCTGTCCCGGCCAAAAAACAAACCGCGCCGGCATTGGCGGCCACGCAGAAGATGCCGCCGGCTTCCGGCGTGCCAACATCTTTGGCGACATGGACGACCAAACTGAACCCGGCTTCGCTTTGGAACGTCGCGGCGCCGGAGGAACAAAAAACGCCGCCTGCCGTGCAGACCGAACTTTCTTTGGACACCGTAAAAGTGATCCACAACGATTTGAGCGACGCGGACGTGGAAGTGGTGCCGATCAAATCGCGCCC
>JBEKRA010000367.1:0-3011 GCA_049519195.1 Verrucomicrobiota bacterium | reverse complement strand
GGCCCATATAACACATCAAGTCCGCCCCGGCATTGAGGCCCGCCAGCACCTGGTTGTGCATTTGCACGACAGTTGAGGGCAGCACCGTGGTGGCTTGAAAGGCCGGCGCAACCATTTCTTGCACATCAAGGATTTGCGTCGGAAAGTCCCCCGCTCCGGGATCGGCAAAATCCGCCACCAGCAGCGCCTGTTTGGCCGCCGGCGACGGCAGCGCTTCGTAGGCCTTGATTTTGTTGATCATCGCAGTCAGTTGCACCGCGTTGGTCGCGGGCAGCCGGCCAACGGCGATCTCGGGAGCATTGGTTCCTCCCAAATCGCCGAATTCACTGTCCGACGCAGCCAGACCGTAGAGGCACGTGATCATGAGCGGCGGCACCAGATTGTCATTCATCCCCAGAAGATTGCGGTAGTCATAGGTGCCGTTGCCGGCCAGCACGACGTAGGCTGGCGGCAATTGCCAGTTGCTGTGCGCCTGCGCCAAAAACGTCCGCAGGGCTTCCGGCTCGCGCAGGCCGCCGTTGAATTCATTGTAAATCGCCTCCAGCGGAATCACCCGCGTTTCCAAGCCTTGCGCGTTGCGATAGCTGGCAAGGTTGGTCGCCGAACTTTGCAGCGCGGCGGGGGCGATGATTATGCAGGCCGCGCGATTGGTCGGGCTTGCCAGATTCAACGGCGTCACGGCTTCCAACGCCAGCGGCGTCAGCAGGCTGCCGGATTGGGCTTCGGAATAGCGCGCGACGCCCGACGCCGGCGCGAAGCTGGCCCGCCATTGCCCGCCGTTGGTCTCCACCAACAGATTCGTCACCACTACCGGCGACAGCGGCTGGCTCACGTCCACCACGGTGATGAACCTGTTGCCGAAACCGGTCATGGTGACCACCGCGTTGGAGTTGGCGCCGCACTGCAACGCGCCCGCCACCGACGTGTAGGGCCGGGGGAATTCCAGCACAAAGCCGTCCAGCCACCATTGTGTCCCTGACGCCCCCAGCGCGGTGAATCGGATGGTGTTGTTGCCCACGTTGAGCAGGCTGGCGGGAAAATTGAAGGTGAAGACGGCCGGCACAGCGCCCTGCCATGCTCCCACCCACGCGGCATTGGTCGTCCCGTTCACAGTCAAGCCTACATATTGGTTGGTCGCGGAGCCGCCGCACACCCGGACGGTGATCTGGGCCAAGGCGCTCGTGTAGCCCAGCGCGTCCAGCGGGACAGTCACGTCGAACTTGCCGCGCAATGGATGGCCGGCCACGACGTTTGCCCAATACCAGTAATTCGAGTCGGGATGCGTCCCCAGTTCGTAGCGGCAGTAGATGTCCTGCTCGCAGTTAGTAGCGGCCAGATAGCAGGTGCCGCTTACCGCCGCAGGTGACCCGCCATTCACGACCGCCGGCGCCGTGTTCGTCCCGTCCACGAGCCAATAGACATTATTGGTGGTGTAATTGTTGCGCAGCGCCCCGGCATAAAAGATCAAATCCAATCCGTTGCTGCCCGCCAGCCAGCGACCGGGCTGTCCCCGATTCAGAAGCTGCCATTTGCCCTGAAGAATCCGGTCCCGCACGTCGTTGGAACTTACTCCGATCAGTGCGGCCAGGCCCGCCGCCGTGACATGGTGAAGCCCTGTGTTTTGTGTGGTGATCTTGATCTGCGGCCAGGAGTCAGAAGCTTGAACCCGCCACGCAGGCGCAAAGACGACCGCCACGACCAGCAACAGCGCACAAAAAGGAGGAACCACACTGCACCAAAATCTGACATTGTTCACGTCCACTGACATGATTTGGGACGGATGTTTTGTCATAACTTTTGTTCGCCTAACTGCACACCAAACCAAATAGCTTGCGTCATGCCAAAACGCTTCAGTCAGCAACCTCCGGCAAAACCGCACAGACCTTCGGGCAAAAAATCATCGAATTATTCAAGTTTTCTTCGTTTTTCGCTTAAATATCCGCCACGTCCTTCCATTAGGGATCCGTTTCAATGGTGAGAAATCGAACATGTGTTTTACGGTTTAGGACATCGCTTTTTATGAGCCGCACCCACGGTCTTCGCCGGGCATTTTTGCTGGCGTTCGTATTCACCAAGAGAGGTCTCGTTACACCTGTCCGGGTTTGCTCGCACCGCGACAGTCAGCGAGTTCGCATTCTGAAAAGCCTCGCCGCCGGGTGTCTCCTCCGTTAAGCTTTCCGCATGAGTCCACAGGTATTGGTCACTGGCGCGGCGGGTTTCATCGGCTCGCATGTTTGCAAACATTTGCTGAAGCAAGGTCATCAAATTGTCGGCTTGGATGATTTGAGCGGCGGCTTTCGCGATTATGTTCCGCCGGGCGTGAAATTCGTGGAAGGCTCGGTCACGGACGCGGCGCTCGTGAAGCAGTTGTTCGCCGAACACAAATTCGAACATGTCTTCCACCTCGCCGCCTACGCCGCCGAGGGCTTGAGCCACTTCATCAAGCATTTCAATTACACCAACAACCTGCTCGGCAGCGTCAATCTCATCAACGCCTCGGTCAACCACGGCGTGACATGCTTCGTGTTCACGTCTTCCATCGCGGTCTATGGAAAGAATCAACTGCCGATGACCGAAGACGCCGTGCCACAGCCTGAAGACCCTTACGGCATCGCAAAATACGCCGTGGAGTTGGATTTGAAGGAGGCGCACGAGATGTTCGGGTTGAATTACGTCATTTTCCGGCCGCACAATGTTTATGGCGAATTTCAAAACATCGGCGACCGCTACCGCAACGTCATCGGCATCTTCATGAACCAGATCATGCAAGGCCAGCCGATGACGATTTTCGGCGACGGCCGGCAGACTCGCGCGTTCAGCTACATTGACGACGTTGCGCCGGTGATTGCCGCCAGCATCGCGCGCCCGGAAAGTTACAACCAGGTTTTCAACGTCGGCGCGGACAAGCCCTATTCGGTGAACGAACTTGCGAACGTCGTGGTGAAGGCGATGGGCGCAAAATCGCAAATCAAACACCTCGACGCGCGCAACGAAGTCGTCCACGCCTATTC
>JBEKRA010000366.1:0-3014 GCA_049519195.1 Verrucomicrobiota bacterium | reverse complement strand
ACCACCGCCGCCAACGCGGCCGCCGCTACCCGTCACGACCGCCCTGCCGACGCTGGCATTATTCGCGGCCAAGGTTGTGTTTTGGCCAAGGGGGGCAGGTGCAATTTGATTCTGGGGCGGAGTGACGGCGGCAACTGCACTCGACGGTTGATCCGGGGCGTTTTGGCCGGGTGCTCTCGCATTCGCGCTTGCATTTGGCGTCTGCGAATTCAGGGTTGAACTGTTCGTCACCTGGGCCTGCTGGCCGGCATTGCCGCGACTGATATTGTTCAAGCCATTCGCGAAGTTGCCACCGGCGGTGACGCTATTGGCGTTCCAATAAACCTCCACCGGCTCGCGATTGCCGAGGAACCCGCCATTGTCCAGGCGGAACATCTGCGCCTCCCGGCGCGCATTAGGCACCGGTGAAAGGATTTTCCCCGAAGCGGTGACGCAAAAACCGACCTCGGCCATCGGCCAATGCCGGCGGAGTTGGTCGTCAAATTGCCCCGCTAGCGTTTGGGCATCGCCGGCGGCGGCAAGGCTCTCCACCTGCGCGGCGAATTCCTGCTGCCGCTGCGCCAGGTTGTCGGCGATGGTTTGCGCCAGCGCATCCGTGACGTGCTGGTCAATCTGCGACTGCTGGCGTTCGAGCAGGAACTGCTGGTCGCGCAGCGAGCGCACGGCCAGCCACGCGAGCACGAGGCTCGGCAGCAGCACTGCCACCACAAAAACCAGTGCGACTTTTTTCATTGGCTCACTCGTGGTTCTCAAGCAATCCGGTCAATTCCTTGAGCCGCTGCTGTTCAATCTTAACATCACGAGTGTTGAAATACACCCCATGTTTTACAGTTTCAATGTTGACTTGCGTCCGCTGGTCGCTGACTTTGCGAACAGAAATGGATGTGTAAGTTTCCGACGGATCGCCCGGCGGCGTTTCGGGGATTTTCAGGTAGTAAATCTGTGCCGGTTCAACTTCGCACGCGCTGATTTGGTTGGTGCCGGCGGCGGGATTCGGTTGCAACCTTTTCAGTTTGGCGACCATGGTGTCGTAGCTGACGTCGAAAACCCGGTCGTCATTGACGAAATACCAGGTGAATTCCGTGTGCCGCCGCAGGTCTGAAAAGTGATTTTGGTCGTCCACGTCAATTTCATAAATCGGCGGCGCTTGAACTGACGCGGGCGGCCCGACGTATTTGACTTTCACAATCCAGCCCGGTCCGTTTGGCGTGGCGGTGTAATTCCAATTAGTGGATGCGCCGTAAAATTCCTCCATGAAGCCCCGGTCAAATGACGTGTAGTTCTTCGTGTTGGTCCGCAGAAACTCGATGTAACCGGGCGCACCTTGGATTTCCTCAACCAGTTTGGCGGTTTCAATCGCGCCATCCGCGTTTTGCAATTTGATTTTTCGTGATTTGACGAACTCGGTGATGCGACGGACACGAAAGCATTGCGCGTCGTTGTCGCCAACCCACACATCCTCGCCCAAATCCGTGACCATGCCTGCCGGATTTACAACGAAAATTCTGGATTGGCCCATGATGTGGCTGTCGGTTCGGACAAACAACCGCAAGCCGGGCAGATGCTTTTGAAACAAACCACCTTTGACCTCGGCGTAATGCAGGCCGGGATCAATGGCTTTGAAGTATTCCCTGAAAGATGCTTCAGCTTTTGTCTGGACGTTGGTTTCGTTCTGGGCATGCGCCGTGCACAGTGACAGCATTGCGGCCAGAGCAATTAGCGTCATTGGCCAATTCGTGATATTTTTCATCGGCTTCCTTCCAGAAATAACCCAAATCCGCTCGCATAACCAAGCTCATTCGATGAGGAACGAGACGTTGACCGTGGCGGTGACGCTGATCTGGCCGACGGCGAACGCGTCACTGGCATTGTCCGACGCGCCGCCGCCGCTGGCGACGCTGACGTTTTGAACAAAATTGTTCGCGCCAATGCTGCCGTTGAAATAACGGCTCGAGCTGCCGAGGTAAGCGCTGTTGTCAGTCGCATTGACATTGAAGGGGCGGCCCAGTTTCACACCGAGTTCGTCGGTGAGCGCCTTCGCTTTTTCCTTGGCGGCGCGCACGGCCAGCAGGCGAGCCTGGTCGCGATGCTGGCGCAATTGCGTGGTGCGGAAATCCACGTTGTCAATGACGTTCACGCCGTTCGTCAGCAATCCGGTCACGACGGCTTGAAAGGCGACGGTGTTCGTGAGCCGGATCTCGATGGATTTGCGGATGATGTAGGCAACGGGCGTGACGCGTGAACGGTCCCGGTCGTAATCCGGCTGGACGCTGATGAAATCCGTCTTCACGTCCCCGTCCTGCAAGCCGGTCTGTTTCAGAAACGCCAGTGCGGCGGCAATCTTGGTGTCGTTGTCCAAGCGCGCCGCGCCCAACTCGGCGTTGCGGGATTCCACCGCGACGCGCAACCGGATTTCGTCCGGCACGACTTTGATCTCGGCTGAACCGGACACGTTGATTTGCGGCGGCGGCTGCTGGGATTGTGCGAATGCGGCGGTCAATGAGGCGAGCAGGATGATGAATATGGATTTGATTTTCATGGTGTTGTTTGGAGTTTTGGTTTTTAGTGCGGCAAATTTCACTTTGAATTTCTCGTGTTGTAAGACTGCGACTGCATGGTTTTGCGCGTGGCGGAATCGTATTGGCCACCGCCGAAACCGCCGCCACCGCCGATTCTGTCGCTGAAAAAATAAAGATTGTTGGTTTCCGCGCGGAGCTGGGACTGGATTGCGCCTGGCGCGGCGGGGTAGGCGGCCGCCAGCGCCCGATTTTGCGCGGTCAAGATTTTGGCGGCCTCGGCATAATTTCCCGCGTCTGCCTGCGCCATCGCCTCGTCCTTGGCGACGGCGGTGAGCATCAATTCCTTTTGCGCGACAACGGCGCCGTTCACGGATTTGTCGGAAAGCCGCTGGTCGTCGGTAAAATCAACTTTTGCGATGCCGGTTGCCGTTTGCACGCTGCCGTCGCCGAGTTCGTCGGTGTAATTCACGTTCACCCTGGCGACATCCGGCTGCT
>JBEKRA010000365.1:0-3022 GCA_049519195.1 Verrucomicrobiota bacterium | reverse complement strand
GCTCGCGCCGGGCGTGGCCTGGAAAAATTCCTGGCGATAAAAACTCTGGCCGTCGGGGAACGAGCCGTAGGAATCGTTCAAGTTGATGTCTTCGTAATTCACATAATCGAGCACTTGCTGCTGGCCGTTCGCCGTGAGCCGGGTCAGCGCAACCGAACCAGTGCGGCTGGGCAGCGTGAAATTCGCGTGCAACTCGTTTGTCGTAGCCAGATTGGTAAGGCTGTCGGCAAAAATCACCTTGAATTGGCCGGCGCCGATGCTGGCGTTGGTGGGGAACGGCCATTGCAAAACATTTGTGTAATTGTTCGCCAGGAAAATTCCGTTCAATGAAATGCTGTTGCTGCCGGGATTGAACAGTTCAACCCACGGAACACGCTGGCCGGCACGATTGGTGATGCCGTTCAAATTGTCGGCTTGAATTTCATTGATCCACAGCGATTGGAACGGCGCGAGCGACGCGGCCACGCTGTTCGACGCGTTTGGCGTCCTGGTGAGGAATGTCGCCGACGGCAGATTTGGATTCACGCTGGCGAAAACGCCGGAACTGCTGCTCGAACCCGACAGCCGCAGCGTCAACGGCCCGCCGTTGGTGTTTTGCAGATACCAAAAACTCAACGTGTAGTTGGCGTTGTTGGTCAGGGACGGCGACACCGTTTGCCAGATGGAACTGCCTTGCGAGGAACCGGCGGCGGTTGAAACCAGATGCAGCGCGCCGTTGCCCGTGTGTTTGATCACTGTGCTCAAAGTCGAATTGGTCAGATTCGATGAAACTGTCCATGGGCCGGGGAAACCGTTCTCAAAGTCGCCGTTGGTCAGAACATTCCGTCCAACTTCCGGCACGCTTCCGGCGACAAGCTTGATGTCATCCAAATAAACATCGCCGGTGGATTGCAAATAAACGTAAAGCGTGGAACTGGTCGCCTTGCCGGTGGCGGTGACATAAACCCATTGCGGCGCGGCGGGCGAATTGGAGAGCACCGCCGACCAGTTGCCGGCGCGCCAGTTGTCCTGCCGCGGATCAATCAATTGCAGCGACGTGCCGCCGATATTAGCGTTCGTCGGCCACGGCAGTTGGTTGGAGTATTTTACCTTGGCGACGGGCGTGTTGCTCGCCATGTTGAGCGTGAGCGTTTCGCCGTTTCCCTGCAAGTTGCCGCCGAAAATGTCAAACGGCGGATTCGTCGCGCCGTAGGCGGCGGCGAACGCGGCGCCGTTCGCGGCCAGAACCAGATAGTTCGTCGGCCCAATCACCGAACCGGCCGGGAACGTGTAGCCGAGGCCATTGAACTGCCAGCCCGACAGATCAAATGTCGTGTTGGTGGAGTTGTTGTAAAGCTCTACGAATTCCGCGTTGGCGACGGACGGCGCATACATGATTTCGTTGATGACGATCTGGCCGACCGGCGAGGCGTTGGTTGCGGAATAAACGACGCTGACGCTGTTGCTGTCGCCGGCGATGAACTGATTATTGATGTCCACGCCGGTGACGCTGAACCGGTTGGTGCCAGTGGCCAGCGGCACGGCGACGGTCCAGCCGGTCAAGCTGTTCCACTTCAGCGGATAGGCTCCGCCGTTGATCCAGACTGAATCCACGTTCACCGGCGCGACACCGGTGAGGTAGGCGATGTTGTTGCTGACGGTCACGCTGGAGTTGACGGAGAAACTGCCGGCGTTGACCGCGGCCAGTTGCGACGCGATGCTGGTGCGCGCCTGCGTGAGCCACGGCTCGATGTTGACCGTGGGGTTTTCGACGCTCAAACCGTTGGCGGTGATTGCGCGGTATTTGGCTTCAATCAGCGGCGCGCTGTTCGCGACGTTCAGCGGCCCGTTGACGAGCTCTTGCAACGCGCGCCAATACATGCGCAGGAAGGTGGGATTGTTGTAAATGTTCGCCATGCCCTGGTCCGAGCTGTTGTAGGCGAGCAGATTTTGTCCCGGCCCCCACGAGAAGCTGGCGTTGCCGATGACGATGTTGAAGTCGAACATCAGCAGCGTGTATTTGGTGCCGAGCGCGCCGATGTAGCCGTAGAGGTTTTGACCGTTTTGCGAGCCGAAGCAATCCCAGTTGCCGGCGGCGTGGTTGGCGGCGAACACGCGCATCCAGTTTTCCATGTCGGCCATGTTTTCCATGTTCGCCACGTAATTTGGCGAGCCGGCGCTGTTCGCCGCGTCAATCAGCGAGAACACGTTGGTGTAATCGTTTGCCGAAACCGGCGTGCGGCGGATGAGGTAGTTGTAGCGGTAGCGGGCCATTTTTTTCGCGCCGCCGGTGGTCGTGTAGGAATTCAGGTCGCACCAGGAATTGTTGTTGAACGGAATGTAATTGCCCGACGGCTCCGGGCCGAACTCGAACCACGGCTGCATTTTGAAGAGCCAGCCGTCCGGGTCATTCGGAAAATGCTCCTTCACCACATCGCCGTCGGGAGTCTGCGCGTCTTCCATCAGCACACCACGGCGGTTGCCATTGACATAAACGGCCATGAACTTCCGGTTGAGCCACGGCGCGCCGAGCGCACGCAGAAACGTGTTCGCGATCTGCTCGCGCTGAAGGCTGGTGTCGTCGCCCGCGCCATTGCCGGGCTGGTGAATTTTGTTGAACGACGTTGCGCCGAAAAGTTTGTCGTCGTCGTTGAACTGCCATTTGTAGTGACAAAGGTTTCCGGCGGGAGTGTCGAAGCCCTGATGATACGGGCTGCCGGCGAAACGGCCCGACATATTGTAAATAACGCGGTTGCCGGTGACGAACGTGCCGTCAATCATCTCGTTGCTCAAATCCGAAAGCGCCGCCCAGCGATTGACATTGTTCTGCGTCAGCCACAAATGATACACCGAAAAACTGCCGGCGGGGTTGCCGTCGCCGAACAGCACGGCGCACTCGCGATCCGGCTCGTTGTCGCCGGCGCGAATGGCCGGGAAGCGCGTGACAACGGAATTGCTGTCCGACGCCGAAATGTAAAACGCGGCGAGCGTGTTCGCGGACTGGCCGGGAATGGTCGCGCTGAAAATGCCGTCACCGGCAATC
>JBEKRA010000364.1:0-3031 GCA_049519195.1 Verrucomicrobiota bacterium | reverse complement strand
GCGGTGAAAATGTTCTGCCAGTTTGTCACCGGCCATGCGGGTTACCAGTTCGAGCAGCAAATCCCGTGGGTCGAATCGCTCGGCATCAGCTATCACGTCGGCGTGGACGGCTTGAACGTCGGACTGATTTTGATGGGCGCGATTGTCGCATTCGCCGCCGCGTGCTGCTCGTGGGAAATCCAGACGCGCGAGAAGGAATTTTACATCCTGCTGCTCGTGATGGCCGGCGGCATCCTCGGCGCGTTCGCGTCGCTGGATTTATTCTTCTTTTATTTCCTGCACGAACTAGCGCTGGTGCCGACGTTCATCATGATCGGCGTCTGGGGCCGCGGCGAACGGAAGAACTACGCGACGTTCCAGATCACGCTGTATTTGAGCATCGGCGCGCTCATCGCGCTCATCGGCCTCATCGCGCTTTACATGCAATCCGGCGCGAACACATTCGACATCCCAAAGATCATCGAGCACGCCAAGACGAATCCGCTCGCCGTCAACGCGCAGAATTTCATCTTCCCGCTGCTGCTGTTCGGTTTCGGCATTCTGGTGTCGCTCTGGCCGTTTCATTCGTGGGCGCCGCTGGGTTACGGTGCCGCGCCGTCGCCGACCGCCATGCTGCATGCCGGCGTGCTGAAGAAATTCGGACTTTATGGTTTGATCCGCATCGCGCTGCCGTTGATGCCGCAAGCCGCACAGCACTGGATGACTTTTCTTGCGTGGCTCTGCCTCGGCAACATCCTTTACGTCGGCTGGGTGGCGATGAAGCAAAAGGATTTGAACCTGCTCATCGGCAATTCCAGCGTCGCGCACATGGGTTTCATTTTCCTCGGCATCGCCAGCTTAAACCTCATCGGCGTGACCGGCGCGGTGCTCATCATGATTGCGCACGGCTTCCTCGCGGCGCTGACGTTCGCTTTGAGCGGCTACATTTACCAGAAGACCGGCACGCTGGAGATGAGCAAGCTGGGCGGGCTTTGCCGTCAAATCCCATTCATCGGCACGGCGCTGTTGATGGCGGCGATGGCTGGTTGCGGTCTGCCGGGCTTCGTGAATTTCGTTGGTGAAGTGACCGTGTTCTTCGGCGCGTGGAAGGTGTTTCCGCTCGTGACCGGCCTCGCGCTTTGGGGCGCATTGCTGATTGGGGCGCTCTACATGCTCCGCGCTGTTCGCAATATTTTGCACGGCCCACTGCCGGAAAAATGGAACGCGGTTCCCGATGCGGCGCACGCCTGGCGCAAACTGCCTTATGCGCTGCTGCTTGCAAGCCTGTTCGTTTTCGGCGTCTGGCCGCGTCTGCTCACTGAGAAAATCACGCCGGACGCGCAAAAAATCGTGGCGATGGCAAATCCGGCATCAGAAAAATCAAGCGCCGTTGCCATTTCTGAAATTCATAATCCGCAATCCTTAACCCGCAATTGATGAATGCCTCCTCCATCACGCTTGAAATCTGCGTAATCGCCCTCGGCGTCGTGCTGATGCTGGCGGATTTCTGGATGCCAGTCGAGCGCAAGAAGTTCGCGGCTTACGCGGCGATTGCGGCGCTGGGCGGACTTTTGCTCATCAGCTTGAGCGGCAACGGCATTTGCAGCGCCTTCGGCACGGCGTTCAACGGCGCGTTTGTCGAGGACGGGCTTGCGCTGTTTTTCAAGCGCTTCTTCCTGGTTGCCGCCATCCTGGTGCTGTTCATGTCCGCGGAATTTTCCGACCGCATCGCCGCCGGCATTTCCGAATACTATTCGCTTATCGTGTTCGCGCTGGCGGGCATGCTGTTCGCCGCGTCGGCCAACGACTTCGCGATGCTGTTCGTCTCCATCGAACTCATCACCATCACGTTTTACGTCCTCGTCAGTTTCCAGCGCAGTCGGCTGGTGTCGCTCGAAGCCGGCGTGAAATATCTGATTCTCGGCGCGCTGTCGTCGGCGTTTCTGGTTTTCGGCATCGCACTGATTTGGGGGACTACCGGGAAACTGAACTTCACCGAACTCGCGGCAGTCGCGGCGCAGTTTGAGACCAACAAGCTTTTTCTCCTCGGCGTGCTGTTCGTGATGGTTGGGCTTGGATTCAAAATCGCCGCGTTTCCTTTCCAGATTTGGGCACCGGACGTTTATCAGGGCGCGCCGACGCCGACGACAGCGTTTTTGGCGGTCGGCTCCAAGGCCGCCGGGTTTGTTTTGCTACTGCGCGTTCTGTTCACGGCGGTTCCAGCCGTCACGGCGCATTGGGCGAATTTGCTGATTGTCATTTCCGGCATCACGATTCTTTACGGCAACCTTTGCGCGTTGCCGCAGCGCAACCTGAAGCGCCTGCTTGGTTATTCGAGCATCGCGCACGCCGGTTATCTGCTGCTGGGCGTGGCGGCATTGAGCGCGAGCGGGCAGGCGGCGGTGATGTATTATCTGGCCGGATATTTGTTCACGGTGATGGCGGCGTTCTTCGTCATCGCGTTGGTGTTGCGGCATCTGGACACGGAGGACATTTCCAGCCTCGCCGGTTTGAACCAGCGCTCGCCGTTGCTGGCCGCGACGATGACTCTGGCAATGGCGTCGCTGGCGGGCATTCCGCCGCTGGCCGGATTCTTCGGGAAATTCCTGCTGCTGAAATCTGTGATCGCGCAGGCGCAAGCCACGGGCAATCACGGCTATTATTGCCTCGTGTTCACGGCGCTGGCGGGTGTGGTGATTTCGCTTTATTACTATTTCGGCGTCATCCGCGCGATTTACTGGAGCAAGGAGACGCCGGATTTGTCGCCAATTTTGCTTTCGGCTCCGGCCAAGCTGACCGTCTGGATTTGCATCGCGGGGATGTTCTGGCTGGGGCTGTTCCCGAACACCGTCTTGAATCTGGCGGCGGAAGCGGTCAAATCGCTTGGAATTTAAGGCTGTTTCCATTTTCAAACAGCCTGTCGGTTGGCTGTTTTCTGCCGGCTCGTTTGGTTTTCTCCCGGAAGATCGTCAGGAGGCGATGAGCGAGAAGCATAAGGTCTGGAAAGACATGCTGGCCGCGATGGAAAAACTCGGAATGCCCGTCAGCGCCA
>JBEKRA010000363.1:0-3034 GCA_049519195.1 Verrucomicrobiota bacterium | reverse complement strand
GGCTCCAGCGGATTATTCCGCGTGAAAGGCGGCGGCGAATAAACTGTGGTGAATAAACTTGAGATTCAACCGAAATGGCGTAGCATGACGCCGATTTTGTATTCTCATGGAACGAATTGACTTGAAACAAGCCAGATCGTGGTGCCGGATGCTGCTGGCGTGTTTGCTGTTGGCGGGATTTGCGCCATCCGCCCGGGCGGGGTTGTTCTTCACCGGTCCATTTGCTCCAGACAACTGGACACAGACGTATGATAACGGAAATCCCGGCTCGTTCTACTTCACTGGCAGTGGCAGCGCGACGGTATTGACCTTCAATGCGGCGGGGACGACGGGGGAGTCTGATACGATTATCAGTGCCGTCAATTCGGGCACGGCGCAGTCAGTGAGTTTCAATTGGACGCTGACGGCCAATGGCAATGACGGCTCACCAACGGCCTATTATTACATGAACGGCGATGGGCACCTGTTAAGCCCCAGTGGCAGTTTGAGCATTCAAATTCCGGCGAGCGCGACGCTCTCCTTCGAGTTGGTGGGGAATATCCCGTCGCCGGGCAAGTCGCCGGCGCAATTGCAAATAATGGAGGTGGTGCCGGAGGCGGGGAACGCGCTGGCGGGCCTGCTGGTGTTGGGGGCGGCGGGTTTTGAATGGTTCCGGCGGAAGCGAACAGCGGGCGGCTGAAGCCTGCCCGCAAACCAAGCCCGGATGATGCGCAATTTCCTTTTCTTCAAATCAAATTGTGATTTAGCTGCTTTAATTGAAGATGAAGGGACAGAATCAACCATGGTAAAAACAAAGCCGGTCAAACGCCATCCAGATGCCCAACCTCGCCAATAGCATAGCGACCATTCAGAAATACCTGAAAATAACAAGGCCGTCCTCGCCCGAGGCTAGGCACTCGTTTCCAGAAGTGTGAATGCCATCCCTTGCTTTCTGAATCGCCACAAATGGATCATCGGCGCCTTTATCGCGGCACTCGTCCTGACTGCTGGCATTGAACTGTGGATGGGACGCTCGTTGCTCGGCCCGGACGGCAAATTCGGTTTGTGGGAGGGAAACATCTGGAGCAGCGAGAACTCGCAACGCCTCGCCGACCCCTATTCATTTTCACACATCGTCCATGGAATTTTGTTTTACGCGGTGCTGTGGCTCGTGGCGCGCAAACTGCCAGTCCGACAACGGCTGTTGATTGCGCTGGCGTTGGAGGCGGGCTGGGAAATGCTCGAAAATTCGCCGCTCATCATAAACCGCTACCGCGAGGCCACCATCTCGCTAGGTTACGTCGGCGACAGCGTGCTCAATTCATTGAGCGATGTCCTGATGATGACAATTGGTTTTCTGTTCGCCTACCGTGTCCCGGCGCGCGTCAGCGTGGCCGCGGTTATCCTGATGGAAATCGGCTGCGCGTTATGGGTGCGCGACAACCTGACCCTTAACATCATCATGCTCATCCATCCGGTTGACGCCATCAAGCAATGGCAGATGGCCGGAGCGCCCGCCGGGTAAATTCTCATCTGATTCCCGTCTTCGGCCCTGACCTTGAATACTGATCTCCCGGTTCCGATTTGCTTCCGGAATCCGGGTTGGGCGAAACATTTTTGAAACAAAACCATGGGCAGGCGGGTTATAGGATTAGCTATGAATCGCTTTTACTTGATGCCAAAGCCGAAACCGGAATTTAAAATGGTGCAGCCATTGCCGGCATTCTTTGAAATTTCAACCGCCGGGCGCACTTCCGCCGGCGCTCCGGAAGCAGTGGCGCCGGTTTTGAAACAGAATCACCTGACGATGCTTCAGGAAGCAGCGAAGAGGGTATCCTTCACCTCCGTTAGCAATGTGACTTCATGACATGCGCCACTCCATTTCAAATTTTTATGCAAGAGTTTTGTATTCAAACGCGTTTTGCGCGTAGAATCCGCCCCGACGGGTTATGCCCATGCCATGACCGATGCGCAACAGTTCGAGGTGTTCATGAGGAACTACCAGAACATGGTATTTAGCACCGCCATGCGCCTGCTTGCCAGCCATCAGGACGCCGAGGATGTCACGCAGGAGGTTTTCCTGCGGGCCTATGAACGGTTCGATCAATTGCGCGACAGCCCAACGGCGGGCGGCTGGTTAAGAACCGTTGCCCGGAATCTTAGCTTGAACCACCTTTCGCGCTATCGCTCGCGGTGGAGTTTCTTTTCGGAGTTGTTTGGCAGCGGTCGGGAGGACAATGACGAACGCGAAATGGAATTCCCCGCGGGCGAAAGCGGTCGGGAAATACTGGACCAGGCGGAACGCCGCGCCCTGGTCGAGCAGGCGCTGCAAAAACTCCCCGTTGCCCAGCGCGTGCCCTTGGTGCTGTTTCATTTTGAGGCACTGTCTTATGGAGAAATCGCCGCCAAACTCGGCGTTTCGCTCGGCAAGGTGAAAATAGACATTTTCCGCGGCCGCGAAGCGTTGCGCCGGCAACTCCGGCTGCGATTAACCGATGAACCAGTTTGAATCAACATGAATGCCGAATACGAAAAGCAACTTGAAGCCGGCATCCGGCGCGAACTGGATGCGCTGGGCGAGTTGGAAGCGCCGCCGGAGATTGCGCGGCGCGTGATGCGCGTCATTGAGCAGCGCGCCGCCTTGCCGTGGTATCGGCGTCAGTGGCAGGCGTGGCCGCTGGTGCTTCGGGGTGCTTCGCTCGTTGGGCTGCTGGCCGCGTTTGCGTTTATTTGTTTTGGAAGCTCGCAATTGGCGCGCTTTGCCACGCTCTCTCCGGCGGCGCAGGAAGTCTCCGGGTGGTTCAGCTTGGCGAACGCGGCTTGGAACGCCGTCAATGTTCTGGCAAACGCAGTGGAACTGGCTTTCCGGAGCCTCGGCCCGGCAGTGCTCATCGCCAGCGCGGTCATGTTGCTGTTTTGCTATGCCGCGTGTTTTGGTTTGGGAACAATTTATTGGCGGCTTGCCTATGCGCGTCGCTGAAAGAAAGGCAATTATGAAACAAATTCTCCACAAGAAATTGGTTTGGCACAGCGCGATGGCGCTCGGCTTGCTGGC
>JBEKRA010000362.1:0-3035 GCA_049519195.1 Verrucomicrobiota bacterium | reverse complement strand
TGCCACTACGCTGCCGGTGGAAGCCGGTGTCGCTTCAGCCGAAAGTTAAGAACAGTGTCAAGATGCGCCTGGCGCGTTTTTCCTCAAACAAAACAGGCTGGCGGGTGGCAGTCATCGGGGGTATAATCGCCGCGCGTGGCAACAATTCCCAAAGTCATTCTGCTGATTGAATCTTCCCGCGAGTCGGGGCGCGCGCTGCTGCGCGGCATTGCCAGCTACGCTTATCATCATGGCCCGTGGTCGTTTTACTGGGAGCCCGCCGGTTTGGAGAAGGCCCGGCGAAGGCCCGGCTGGCTGGAAGCCGACGGGGTCATTGCGCGCGACGTGGACATGTCGCCGAGGGAGAAGGGGCTGCTCCGCCGGTTGCCGGGCGTGGTCATCGGACATCGGCACACGGAAGTGCCGGGCAAGGCCAATGTGGTGACGGATTCCGCCGCCATCGCGATAATGGCCGCCGAGCATCTGCTGGGATGCGGCTTCCGGCATTTTGGTTTTTGCGGCTACCGGAATACTTCATGGTCGGCGGCCCGGCGCGATGTTTTCGCCTCGAAAATCCGCCGGGCCGGCTTCGAGGTTCGGATACATGAAGTGCATGAAGTGCGGCCGGACAGGATCGCGCAACACGAGAAAAAGGTGCGCGAGTCCATCGTCCGCTGGCTGCGCTCGGCGCCCCGGCCCATCGGGCTGATGGCCTGCAACGACGATTTGGGCAAGGAAGTGGTGGAAGCCTGCCGCCAGGCCGGTTTGCGGGTGCCCGACGACGTGGCAATCATCGGGGCGGACAACGACGAGGTGGTCTGCGGTCTTTCCAATCCGCCGCTGTCGAGCGTGGCCATTAATTTCGAGCGCGCCGGTTACGAGGCGGCGGACGTTTTGGATCGTCTGATGCGCGGGGCCAGGCGTGTGCCGGCGCGGATTGTTGTGCATGCCAGCCACGTGGTGCCGCGTCAATCCACGGATATTCTCGCGGTGGAGGATGCCGGTCTGGCGAAGGCGCTGCGTTTCATCCGCGATCATGCCCGGAGCGGCGCGACGGTGGAGGCGACGGCCCGCGCCGCCGGCCTGTCGCGGCGGGTGCTGGAAAAGCGGTTTCGGGAATATCTGAAGCATTCGGCCCTGGAGGAAATCCGGCGGGTGCGAACCGATCAAATCGCCCGGATGCTGGTGGAGACCGAACTGCCGGTGGGCCAGATTGCCGAGACGCTTGGTTTTGAGGACGTGCAACACGTGGCGCGTTATTTTCGCGCCGGGAAGGGTCTAAGCCCGCTGGCCTACCGCAAGACGCACGGCTCGAAAGCGGCGGGGAAGTAGTGAAGCGGCATTCGCAAACTGGCGATTATTTTCGCAAATTTTAATCAGTGGCGAAAGCAAGCCTGCTTGGGTAAATTTACCACATGGGCGACATCACGCTGGTTCTTGACGCCATCAGCAAAGGCGATGGCCAGGCCGCTGAAAAATTGCTGCCGCTGGTTTACAATGAGCTGCGGAATCTGGCGGCCGCCCGCATGTTGCGCGAATCCGCCGGGCACACGCTCCAGCCGACGGCGCTGGTGCATGAGGCGTGGCTGCGGCTGGTGGGCGATGGCGGTCAGAATTGGAAGGGCCGGGCTTATTTTTTTGCGGCGGCGGCGGAAGCGATGCGCCGCATCCTGGTTGAACACGCCCGGCGGAAGGCGCGGTTGAAACATGGCGGCGGACAGGAGCGCTTGAACATCGAGGAATTGGATCTTGCCGAGCCTGCGCCGGATGAAAAAATCCTGCTGGTTGATGAAGCCCTGGAACAGCTCGAACGCAGCAATCCGGAACGCGCCCGGGTGGTGGTGATGAAGTTTTTTGGCGGCATGACAAACAAGGAGGCCGCCGACACGCTGGGCATCGGCGAGCGTTCGGTGGACCGCCACTGGGTATGCGCCAAGGCCTGGCTGTTTCAACAACTTCAGGACGCCAGGTGATGGCGGGCCTTCGCCGTGCGACTCCGGCTACGCAGGCCGCGCCGTGGTGCTGACTGGGGGTGGTGTTCAAATGGCTGCGGCCACGCAGGCGGGCGTTTTTTGGCGGAAAAACATCGTCGAATTACGCATTAATGTAGGAAGACAAAATGATTGAAGTGCCGACAGAAAGAGCGGAGGAAATTTTTTATTCCGCGCTCGAAATCAAGCCGCCGGATGAGCGCAAAGTTTTTCTGGACCGCGCTTGTCTGGGAGATGCGGCGCTTCGCGCGATGGTGGATAAACTGCTGGCCTCGCAACCCGCCGCGGAAAAAATCTTTCAGGAAGGCGGAGTGGCGCGGCTGCCGATGGCAGAACTTTCGCAATCGCTCGAAGACTCGTCCGGCCTGGCCGGGGATGCTGACGAACTGGCAGACAAAGATGAATTCGTTGGAAAGCGCATCGGGCCTTACAAGTTGCTGCAAAGAATTGGTGGAGGGGGTTGCGGCGTGGTCTACATGGCCGAGCAGGAGAACCCGGTGCGCCGGCGGGCGGCATTGAAAATCATCAAGCTGGGAATGGACACCAAAAGCGTCGTGGCCCGTTTCGAGGCCGAGCGGCAGGCGCTGGCCTTGATGGATCATCCGAACATCGCCCGGGTGCTGGACGCGGGCGCAACCGAATCGGGACGCCCCTTCTTCGTGATGGAACTGGTGCGCGGCATAAAAATCACCGAATACTGCGACCAGCACGAACTGGACACTGGGGATCGGCTCAAGCTTTTCATCCAGGTTTGCCAGGCCATTCAACACGCGCATCAAAAAGGCGTGATTCACCGGGACATCAAGCCGTCCAACATTCTGGTCACCATCATTGACGGGCTGCCGGTGCCGAAGGTGATTGATTTCGGCATCGCCAAGGCGATTGAAGGGCGGCTGACGGACAACACCATTTTCACGGCTTACGAACAGTTCATCGGCACGCCCGCCTACATGAGTCCGGAACAAGCTGTGATGAGCGGCGTGGATGTGGACACGCGCAGCGATATTTACAGTTTGGGGGTGCTGCTCTATGAACTGTTGACGGGCCGGACGCCGTTTGAAACGA
>JBEKRA010000361.1:0-3065 GCA_049519195.1 Verrucomicrobiota bacterium | reverse complement strand
GAGCCGTGTGAATGCCATAAGATTCGTAAATCGCAAATCCAACATAGCAGTTTCCGTTAACATTGGCACAAAGGCAAAACCGGTAGGGCTGACCTGCCGGTCAGCCGGCCCGGCGGCGCAGCCGGGGGGCCCGACCCCGCGCAGCCAGAGGTCCGGCGTTCCCTGGTTGTTCCGGTTGCTGCAATCCAGAATCCACATTTCCGTTTTCCCCGTTTTCGGATCGCGGCGTGTGACTTTCACACGCGATAAATCGGATTGAGATGTCAAAACACTCTGCGCTGGGGGACTTGTCAGCACCCTGCCGATGTGACAATCCACGGGGTCAAAATATTTGAGCGGCAATTGAATGGTCTGTCCGCCGCCAACAACAAGGTTGACTTCGCCGGCTTTGTCTCGAAGACACTGGATAATCTTTTGGATTTGAGTTCCGATCCAATCGTCTTTTTCAGCCAAAGTGTGTTCGCGTTCTGGGATCTCCACCGTGTCGCCAAATTCCAGGGACATGTCTTTTGTGCAATCCACTGCGTTGGTGGAATTGAGCAGATTGACTTGGATTCGTTTTGATGCTGATCCTATGGCATTTGGCCGGACGATGACAATGTGCCCGAAATCAGGAAATGAGAGGCTCTTGGAATTTACGGAGATGGGACCGTTATAATAGCAATCGAAAATCAATTCCACCAGCGTGAAATGGTTCCAGTCATTCGTGCCACGCTGAAAAACCGTGCCGGAAAAATTTACCGCCGGACGACTGACGGTGATCCGGTTCCATTCCGGCAGATTGTCCAGTGCGCCGTGTTCGCGGAGGAGTGCGGAAATTTTTCGGGCTGTCTCTTGATCCAGTTGACGACTACTGCCACCGTATTTTCCCGGCTCGAAAGGACGAAACCCCGTCTCGGCCTCTTTTGACATGGCCAAAGCCGTGCGCCCGGACGGATGCCGGATGTTGATGTCCACCTTGTTCGACAACAGCAAGGAAATGATCGGAATGTTTTGCGCCCAGACCGCCATGTGCAGCGGCGTCATGCCGTTGTCGTTGGCGGTGTTCACGTCGGCGCCGTTTTGAACCAGCAGCGCGGCGCTTTCGAATTGACTGTTTTGGATGGCTGACAACAATGGCGTTCCACCATTGTCGGTTTTAACATTCGGGCTGGCTCCGGCTGACAGCAAGAGTTTCATCATTTCCGGCTGGCGAACGGCTGCAAACAGCGGCGTCTCGCCGCTCTTGCCCGCATTCGGATTCGCTTTTGCCGCAAGCAGCGCCTTGACGAAATCAACATTCGCGCGTCCAGCGGCAAAAATAAGCGCGGTTCTTCCGGAATCATCTTCGATATCCGGCTTCGCCCCGGCCTTGAGCAGCTTGTCGAGAACTTCAACCTGTCCCGAAAGCGCGGCGCGGATGATTGGTGTCATCCCCGCCGCATCCCGCGCATTCACGTCCGCGCCCTTGGCCGCAAGCAGGGCAACCATCGCCGGGTGTCCCTGCGTGGCAGCGCGATGCAACGGGGTTTGTCCTTCGTTCTGCTTGCTGGTGTGCGCTTCGAGATTCGCCTTGTGTTGAATCAACACTTCCGCCACCGATAAAAAGCCGCTCGCTGCCGCGCGGTGCAACGCCGTGGCGCCGTTACTGTCCGTGGCATTGACATCAGCGCCGCGTTCGAGCAGAAATTCCACCATCGCTTTGTTCCCTCTGGACGCGGCATTCAGCAGCGCCGACCAATCCAAGGCAGCGCCGTGATCAAGCAGAAATCCGGCCGCGCGCAACCAGCCGGAAAAGACGGCTCGATTGAGCGGCGTGTTGCCATCTGCGCCCGACGCGTTGATCAAGTCCGGGCTGTTCTGGATCATCGTCTGGATGCGCGCGATTTCCTGATCCTCTTCCGAACTTGCGGGAACCGACAAATTCAACAAGTCCGCCTGGCCGGCGTCCAGTGCGGTGAGTTGCTGCCGCAGCCGCAGCACTTCGCGTTCTGCGGCGCGCGTGTCCGCCGCCACCGCTTTGCCGACTTGAACCAGTTTTTGCGTTTCGACCAAATCCTGCTCTGCGAGCGCAATTTGTTTGGCGAGCAAATCTCTTTGCTGCTGATGTGCATCGGTTGCCACTTGCGGCGACGCAGGAAGTTCGGCGCGAAGTTTCAATGCCTGCATAATGCCGTTGATTTTCTTGCCGATCTGGCTGTTGACTTCGCCAAGCAACGCGTCGAGTCTCGAAATCTCCGGATTGTTGGTCGAATAATCCACAACTTTGGCGGCGCGTTCTTGCATTGCCTGATTCCGCTTTGAAAGCAAATCGTTCAGCGCAGAATCGGGCACTAATGTCGGCAGGATTTTTTCCAAGTCGGCTCCCGGCAGATCTTTTACTTTGTTCCAAAGCTGAACATTGGAATTGTTCACTGGCGCGGCGCCAGTTTCGGTTTTGGCCATTCCCATGCCGGTCAAATTTTGCTGGCTCAACGTGGCGAGTGTCGCTTGGTCGGAAAAATCACGGAGAATCCGCTGGTATTCGAGCGCGGCTTCATTGGTCTTGCCCTCCATCCGGTAGCATTCGCCCAGCCGGAAAACCGCCGTGGCCGCCAGTTGCCGGTCCTTGTCGAATTGCCGTGCGAGGGACTGGTAGTCCGCGATGGCCGCGTCCAGATTGCGATTGGCCTGCTCCTCAAACAGGCCCTGCTGTAGAAGCGCGGTGAGGTCGTTGGTTTGCGCGCGCAACATTGCCGCGGCCACAAGAAAAATTCCGATACATAATTTTGTTTTCATAAATTGAACGATGCCAGCCTGCCAGATTTTGTCCGGGCGATTGTCACGCTTTTGCAAAATCGAAAAACATTTAACATTCAACATTCAACATCGAATATCCAATGCTCCTCCCTGCGATGCCTTGGATGTTGAGCGTTCAATGTTGAATGTTGAATGTTCATTCAGTTTCTAGCCTATACCCCACGCCATGCACGGTCTTGAGCCAGCGCGGGTAGTCGGGATTTTTCTCAAGCTTGGCGCGCAGGCTGGCGACGTGATTATCCACCGTGCGCGTGGTCGGAAACGCGGTGTAACCCCAGACAGCGTCG
>JBEKRA010000360.1:0-3078 GCA_049519195.1 Verrucomicrobiota bacterium | reverse complement strand
CCAGAGAAAGGATTTTTTCCTTCAAAACAAGCTTGTCAAGCGGCATGGGCATGGCTAGTCTTCACATTCTTTTGAAACATTTATGGCAGTAAAAATTCGCATGAAGCGTGTCGGGGCCAAGAATTCCCCGTATTTTCGCATAGTGGTGGCCGACAGCCGCAGTCCTCGCGATGGCAAGTTCATCGAGGAAATCGGCTCATATCAGCCGTTGAAAAAGGGCGACAATTTCATCCTGAAGCTTGACCGTGCCCAATACTGGGTCAGCAAGGGTGCGCAGCCGAGCGACACCGTGGCCAGCTTCATCAAGAAGGCCGGCAAGGCGGCAGCGGCGGCACCGGCGGCGGCCTGATTTGATTTTCCAATGCAGGCGTTTCTGGAATATGTCGTCAGGGGACTCGTGCAACACCCGGATGCAGTCAGCATCACGCCGGTGGAGCGCGGAGGCTTGACGGTTTATGAATTGCGCATGGATGCGTCGGACGTGGGCAAAATCATCGGACGGCAGGGGGTGACGATCAACGCCATCCGTTCCCTGTTGCTGGCCGGCAGCGCAAAGAAAGGGCTGCGCTGCTCGGTGGAGATTGTCGAGGACAAAAAATAGTGGGACAGGCATCCTGCCTGTCGGACAGGCTGGAAGCCTGTCCCACTAAATGAAAATTGACGTGCTCACTTTGTTTCCGGCGATGTTCGCCGGGCCGCTCGATGAAAGCATCATCCAGCGCGCGCGCAAAAAGGGGTTGCTGGATTTGAAAATCCACAATCTGCGCGACTGGACGCACGACCGGCACAAGACGGTGGACGACAAGCCGTTCGGCGGCGGACCGGGAATGTTGCTGAAGCCGGAACCGCTCTTTGAAGCGGTTGATAGTTTGAAGCGCGAAAAAACGCGCGTGATTTTATTGTCGCCCGCCGGGCGGAAATTCAATCAGGCCATAGCGCGCGAACTGGCGCAGGAAAAAGATTTACTGCTTGTCACCGGGCATTACGAAGGGTTTGACGAGCGGATTCGGGAAACGCTGGCGGACGACGAATTGTCCATCGGCGATTATGTGCTGACGAACGGCGCACTGCCCGCGATGGTGGTGGTTGACGCGGTCACGCGGCTGCTGCCCGGAGTTCTGGGCGACGACGAAAGTTCGCGCGACGAATCGTTCAGCCACGGATTGCTGGAGTATCCGCAATGGACGCGGCCGGCAGAATTCCGCGGGATGAAGGTGCCGGACATTTTGGTTTCCGGCAACCACGCCGAGATCGAGAAATGGCGGCGCGAACAGGCGAAGTTGCGGACGGAAAAGCAACGACCGGATTTGATGAAATAATATCGGTAGGGGCAGGCTGCTGCTCGTCCGGCTGCGCGGCAGCGCAGCCCTACCAGGAAAGAAAATTTATGAACCAGGCATTACAAGACAAAATTGAGATGGAACAGTATCGCAAGGACGACGCGAAATTCGCCGTCGGCGACTCGGTGAAGGTGCATACCAAGGTCGTGGAAGGCGACAAGGAGCGCATCCAGATTTTTTCGGGTGTCGTCATGGGCAAACGCGGCCACGGCTTGAACGAGACGTTCACCGTCCGCCGCATCAGCTATGGCGAAGGCGTGGAGCGCATTTTCCCGCTGCACTCGCCGCGCGTGGACAAGATTGAAGTCGAGCGCGAAGGGTCGGTGCGCCGCGCCAAGCTCACCTACCTGCGCAAACGCCTCGGCAAGGGCGCGACGCTGGTGAATGAAAAGCAGGAAAAAGTGGTGACCACACCGGCGAAGTAATTCCGCGAATCCATTTCACAAAGCGGGGCTGATTAGCCTCGCTTTTTTTTCTGTCATTTCTGGCTGAGTTGGCTAAACTCAACGAATTATGAGCAGGCTTCCCGTTCAATTTCTGGAACAGGGTTTTCATCGAGTCCTGTTCGATGCCATGCCGGTGCCGGTGTTTGTGGTGGACGATGACATCCGCATCTTCGACTACAACGCGGCGGCGGCGAAGTTGCTGGGAAAGGGCAAACGTCTTATCCTACGGCATCGCGGCGGCGAGGTGTTGAATTGCATCCATGCGGCGGAAACACCGGGCGGCTGCGGTCGCGCTCCGGCCTGCCGTGATTGCGTGGTGCGCAAAACAGTGCGGGCGGCCGCGCGCGGTCACCGGGTCGTCCGTCAGCGTGTGCAAATGGAGCTGGTGCGCAACGGGAAAATCATCCCGCTGAATTTGCAGGTCAGTTGTCAGCCGTTCACCTACGGCCAAAGCTCGTTCATCCTTCTGGTGCTCGAAGGCCTGGATTGACCATCCCGGCTAAAAATTGAATTCCCGCAACGCCGCCTCGTAAATTTTCAACGCGCTGGCACCGAAGCAAACCAGAATCACTTTTTCCGCCGACCGGTTCTGCTCCAGAAAATCCTTCGTCTCGCGCACCGCAATCCGCGCCGCGCGATCCATCGGGAAACCATAAACGCCGGCGCTGATGGCCGGAAACGCCACGGTTTTGATTCCGTGTTGTTCCATGAGCGCAAAACAACTGCGATAACAACTCGCGAGCAATTCGTTCTCGCCATGATCGCCATCCTGCCAGACCGGGCCGACGGTGTGAATGACCCATTTGGCCGGGAGTTTGTAACCGCGCGTGATTTTGGCCTGGCCGGTGAGGCAACCACCCAATTTCCGGCACTCCGCCAGCAATTCCGGCCCGGCGGCGCGATGGATGGCGCCGTCCACGCCTCCGCCGCCGAGCAGCGTTGTGTTGGCGGCGTTCACAATTGCCTCCACGCGCTGTTGCGTGATGTCGCCGGCGATGACGATGATGCGGTTGGAAACGGACTCGTGGGTCATGGCGGACGGCTTCGCGTGTTTTGAACCCGAACTCCGAAATGGGAATGGCGGCTGTTTCAAAGCGAGGCATCATTGCCGTGCGGCGCAAAGCGGTGCTCAAGCACACGCAGTCCAAACGCTGGCGCGAAGTTTGGTGCGACCCGGCCAACGCGAAGCGTCTGGACTGCGTGCGATTTATCGCCGCTCTTTCCCGCCCATTCCTCACCCGATCCGCTGCCAAAACCCTGCATGTTTGCCCGCCAGCTTCGGATTTCGGGTT
>JBEKRA010000359.1:0-3085 GCA_049519195.1 Verrucomicrobiota bacterium | reverse complement strand
CCGCAAGTTTTATTTTGGGAACGGTAGAGACGGCCTGCTGGTCGTCCGAGGCCGCGCGACCGCGCGGCCCTACCAATGTTATTTCACCGTCCGCAGCACTGCTTGTATTTCTTGCCGCTGCCGCAGGGGCACGGATCGTTGCGGCCGACCTTCGGGCCGGTGCGGACTGGCCTGGCCTTGGCTTTTTCCTGCGCGGCGGCGGCTTCGCTCACGACGTCGCTGGCCCTGGGCTGCGCTCCGCCGGAATTGGCGGTGGTCGTGCCGCCGCCAAACGCGCTCGTCGTCTGGTGCATTGTCTGCTGCGGCACGTTCCGCAGAAAATTTTCAAACGCCAGCATGGACGACGCGCTGCGGAAGATATTGTTGCAGATCTGGGTCTTCACGTTGACCATCAGCTCGTCGAACATCTTGAACGCCTCGGCCTTGTATTCCACCAGCGGGTCGCGCTGGCCGTAACCGCGCAGGCCGATGCTGTAGCGCAGGCTGTCCATTTCGTAGAGGTGCTCCTGCCACAGCCGGTCAATTGCGCTCAATATCGTGAATCGCTCGACTTCCTTCAGCGCATCGGGATTTTCATAGCTGATCTTGATGTCGTAGGCGTCACGAACCTTTTTGGAAATGAAATTGCAGACGGCGAACTGCGCCGGGCTTAATCCGTCGAACAGCGAGCCGGCAACCGGTTCATCCTTGCCGGAATCCGCGGCCTTGAGGATTTCGGCCTCCGGAATGCCGAGCGGGAAATTCAGGTTCACCCAGTCGGCCAGCGGCCGGAGTCTCCATTCGCTGTGCTCGCCGTCCGTCGTCGTAAATTCCAGCACCTTTTCGACGACAACCTCCTCCATGATGTCCAGGAGTTTGTCGCGCACGTCCTCGCCGTTGATGATGTCGTTGCGGAAATCGTAAATCACCTGGCGGTGCTTGTTCATCACGTCGTCATATTCGAGCGTGCGCTTGCGGATCTGGAAATTGTGCTGCTCGACTTTTTTCTGCGCGCTCTGAATGGAACGGTTCAGCCACGGGTGCTTCAATTCATCGCCCTCCTCGAAGCCGATTTTCTCCATCATTTTCACGATGCGGTCGGAGCCGAACAGCCGCATCAAGTCGTCCTCGAGCGAAACAAAAAAGTGCGACGAGCCGGGGTCGCCCTGGCGCGAGCAGCGTCCGCGCAACTGCCGGTCAATGCGCCGCGCCTCGTGGCGTTCCGTGCCGAGCACATGCAGGCCGCCGACCTCGGCGACGCCGGGGCCGAGTTTGATATCCGTGCCGCGTCCGGCCATGTTCGTGGCGATGGTGACGGCGCCGCGCTGTCCGGCGCGCGCGACAATTTCGGCCTCCTGCTGGTGATACTTCGCGTTCAGCACGGAGTGAATCAGCCCCTCGCGCTTGAGCATCCGCGACAGCATTTCGCTGGTCTCGACGGAAACCGTGCCAACGAGAATCGGGCGGCCCTGCGCGTGCAGCGTTTTGATTTCCTGGACAACGGCATTGAATTTCTCGCGCCGGGTTTTGTAGATCGAATCGTGCCCGTCCTTGCGGATGTTCGGCTTGTTCGTTGGAATCGTCAGCACGCCCAGCTTGTAAATATCGAGAAATTCCGTCGCCTCTGTTTCCGCCGTGCCGGTCATGCCCGCGAGCTTTTCGTAAAGACGGAAATAATTCTGAATCGTGATGGTCGCCAGCGTCTGCGTCTCGCGCTCAATCGCCACGCCCTCCTTCGCCTCGACGGCCTGATGCAATCCGTCGCTCCAGCGGCGGCCAGGCATGAGCCGGCCAGTGTGCTGGTCCACGATGATGACTTTGTTGTCCTGGATGACGTATTCCACGTCGAGCTGGTAAAGGCTGTAGGCCTTGAGCAATTGCGAGATGGCGTGGATTTTCTGCGCCTTGGCCTCGAAATCCGCCTGCAACTTCGTCTTGGTCTCCATGCGCTTGCGCGCGTCGGTTTCCGGGCCGGCGTCAACGTCATGCAACTGCGTCGTCAAATCCGGCAGCACAAACGCCTCCGGATCCTTCGGGCTGACGAAATTGCGGCCCTTCTCGGTAAGGTCGGCTTCCTGGCTCTTTTCGTCCATGGCGAAAAGCAGTTCCTCCTTCTCGCGGTAAAGGTCCACCTTCTTCTGGTCCTTGTGCAGGTCCAGTTCGGCGCGGTTCATCAACCCGGCGTTTTCCGGGTTCTCCAAAATTTTCATCAACGCCTCGGATTTGGGCTGGCCGGTCTTGACCCGGAAAAGCAGCAGGCCGATTTCATGCTCCAGCGCCCCGGCGTCCTGGACATTCGAGCCGTCTTCCGGGCGCAATTTTTTTATCAGCTTCTCTGCATCGGCCAAAAAGCGGTTGCAAAGCTGCTGCTGCGCGCGGACGAGCGACTCCACCAGCGGCTTCCATTGCGCGTATTGCTCGTCGAACGTGTGGACCGACGGGCCGCTGATGATGAGCGGCGTGCGCGCCTCGTCAATCAGGATGGAATCCACCTCGTCCACGATGGCGAAATAATGTCCGCGCTGGACCTGCTCCTCCTTGCGCGTGGCCATGCCGTTGTCGCGCAGGTAATCGAAGCCGAACTCCGCGTTCGTGCCGTAGGTGATGTCGCATGCGTATTGCTCCCGGCGGACGCGCGGCGACTGGTCGTGCAAAATCACGCCGACGGTCAGGCCGAGAAACTTGTAAATCGCGCCCATCCACTCCGAGTCGCGCGCGGCGAGATAATCGTTGACCGTCACGACGTGGACGCCGCGGCCGGTGAGCGCGTTGAGATAGACGGGCAGCGTGGCGACAAGCGTCTTGCCTTCGCCGGTGGCCATTTCGGTGATCTTGCCCATGTGCTGTGCGATGCCGCCGAGGAGCTGCACGTCGAACGGGACCATGTCCCATTTCTGCGGCAGGCCGCGCACGGTGATGTCCTGGCCCAACAACCGGCGGCAGGCGTCCTTCACCACGGCGAACGCCTCCGGCAAAATCTCGTTGAGTTTTTGCGCGAGTTCGTCCTTGTCCTCGATTTTGGCAAGCTCCTCCTTCCACGCGGTGGTCCGGGCGCGCAGCTCGTCGTCGGAAAGTTTTTGCAGCCCGGCCCCGGCGTCGTTGATTC
>JBEKRA010000358.1:0-3090 GCA_049519195.1 Verrucomicrobiota bacterium | reverse complement strand
GCTCAAGCACTGCGAGACAGTTCCGCTACGGTGCCGGTGTTTCCGGAGCTTTCGCCGGCTGAAGCTGGTGCGCGCCCTTGAGCAGGCGGCAGAAATCCTTTTTGCTGGTGACGATTTTCGTGCCGGTCTTGCCGGCGAGGCTGGTCATGGATTTGTATTCCACTTCGAGCCGCTCGAGCCGCACGATGCGGATGTATTCCCCGCCCTGTTTCCAGATTTGGCCCTGGCATAGTTTCATGGCCAACACTATATGAAACCGTGCGGGTGCTGGCGACAGGATTGGCGGCAAAAGATAGTCGCCGATTCTTGTTGCTATTGCGGCGGAACCGGCGATAATGGGCGTGTCTGTTAGATAGCTTGTCTCTTTCAAGGCATGGTGAATCTTCAAGTGAACATGGTTCAGTGATGATTTTAGACCCGATGTTCGGGAACAGTCTGTGGAAAGCAAAGTTTGTCGGACAGTGAAACATCACATGAGTAATAAATTGTTTGTAGGGAATCTTTCCTTCGAAACCACTGAAAACGACCTGCAGGACGCCTTTGCGGCGCACGGCACGGTCACGGAAACCAACCTGATGATGGACCGCGTGAGCGGCCGTCCCCGGGGTTTTGGTTTCATCACCATGAGCACGCCCGAAGAGGCGCAGAAGGCCATTGCGGCGCTGAACGGCTCGCAGCTCGGCGGACGCGCCCTCACGGTCAACGTGGCGAAGCCGCGTGAAGAACGCGCGCCCGGTGGCGGCGGCGGTCGTCGTGAATACGGCGGCAGCGGCGGCGGTTACGGCGGCGGTGGTCGCAGCCGTTACTAATTCGTCGGGATTTCAGGGCGGGGTTCGGGTGAACCGGACTCCGCCTTTTTTATTTGGCAGAGTCCGGTTTGCCGGCCGGCGGATGCTGCTTGTTTGCACGGGACCGGTCATTTTTGCCAGCTCATGAAAGAAGAACACATTCAAGTTGAAGGTTGCGTCACGACTGTGCTGCCCGGCACGATGTTCCGGGTCGAGCTGGACAACAAGCATCTGGTGCTGGCAACGATTTGCGGCAAGATGCGCAAGCGCTGGGTGCGCCTCACCGTCGGCGACCGGGTTAGGATGGAAATGTCGCCCTATGATTTGAACAAGGCGCGCATCACCTGGCGGATGCGGTAAAACTTTCGTCACGGCATTTCCCCAAAGCCGCAAAGCTGTCTCTGGCGTAGTAAGAATTCACCCAACTCTTTCCACTTGTTGCGGCATGCAAAGACTGCTACAAAACCGCGTATGCAATGTAAAAATGTTTTGCTTCCGGGTTCGGCGCCCGACCGTGCCTGGCGGTTTGCAAACATGGCCAAAAAATTATGAATGCAAAAAAACGCGCGCCCAACCTGCAGATACGCTGCTTGAGATGCGACTTCGCCGAGCCGTGGGACAAACCCGGCGTGCGGCTCAAGGCTTCCGGCCGCAAATTCGTCTTTGGCCGCTGCCCGCAATGCAAGCGCATCCGGTTCCGCGTCATTGAAAAAGTCCCGGACCCGAAAGCGCACGGACTGTGACACAGCCGGTTCCGGCAGGCGTCAATTCCAGAAGATTTGCAACTACGCGCCGATGCTTTTAATCCCCCGCCGCCACAAATCGAAATAATACAGCGCGACGACGACCAGGGAGTGGCCGATTTTTTCATCGGCGACAAGTTTTGAAATTTCCGCCGCCGGCACAAGCCGCGTCGCCAGATCCTCGCCTTGATCCCATTCCACATCGTGTTTCAGCCGGCAGTTTTCAACCAGGACGGTGTAGGTTTTGTTGCTTAAAATCGCCGGGTTCGACCAGATGCGTCCGAGCAGGCGGGCGTTTTCGCCCTCGTAGCCGGTCTCCTCGCGCAATTCGCGCACGGCGGTCGCCACGGGATCGGTCTCGCCCGCGTCCATCATGCCGCCGGGAATTTCCAGCTCCACCGTGTTCGAGCCGTGGCGGAACTGCTCGATCATCACCAGCTTTTGGTCGGGCGTGAGGGCGATGACGTTGACCCAATTGACACTGTCGAGAACGTAGAAATCGTGCTCCCTGCCGGTGCGCGGCGAAAGCTTCACGTCGGACCGCAGTTTGAAGATGCGGAAATCGCCGACGGGCGTCGAACGGACTTTTTTCCAGGGCCTGATCATTTACGATTGATGATTTACGATTTGAGATTGGCGTCAATACAAACCGCTTGCGCGACGGGGATCCCAATCATAAATCATCAATCGTAAATCATAAATTTTCGGGCGCCGACCAGCCTTGTTTCATCAAGGCCAGCAGGTGCGCGAGCGCGTCTTCGTAGGAACGGCCAGTTTGTTCGGCAAGCTGGCGGGCGCGCTTGTCCAGTTGCGCGGCCATTTCCGCGGATTTGTCATGCGGACAGCCGAGCAGGGTCAACGATTTTGCAAGTTTGGTAATTTGCACGGAAAAAACTCCATCATGGATTCGCACGGATAAAAACGCATTGTGAAGTGCGCCTTCAAAAATCCGCGTCCATCTGCGGTTGAAAAACTATTTCACGCCCCCGGATGCGACAATCTTGATGCTGATGACGCCAACGCGCTTCTGCGGCTTGCTGCGCTCGCCGGAACCGCCGGAGCCGACGGGCGTGCCGGCGATTTTAGCAAGCACGTCGTCGCCCTTGAGCAATTTGCCGAACGCGGTGTATTGGCGGTCGAGGAACGAGGCGTCGCCGTCGCAGATGAAAAACTGGCTGCCGGCGGAATCCGGGCTTGCGCTGCGCGCCATGGAGATGACCCCGCGCTGGTGCGAGCGGTCATTGAACTCGGCCTTGATGGTGTGGCCGGGGCCGCCCGTGCCCCATTGACTTTCCTTGCTCGCGTCCTTGGTCAGCGGATCGCCGCCCTGGATCATGAAGCCCTTGATTATGCGGTGAAAACAGGTGCCATCGTAAAATCCCTTTTGTGCCAGCGCCTTGAAATTTTCGACGGTCTTGGGCGCGACGTCCGGCCAGAATTCAATGACCATTTCGCCTTCGGTGGTGGTGATGTGTGCAACTTCGCTCATAAAATTTCTTCCGTTGAATTATTTCACGCTGTCGGCGGGAACAATTTTGATGCTGATGACGCCCATGGTT
>JBEKRA010000357.1:0-3098 GCA_049519195.1 Verrucomicrobiota bacterium | reverse complement strand
GATGATTCCATTCCAGCCGTTGCGGCTCCGATGCCACCGGCGATAGCAGCTCCCGCCCCTGCGCCTGTGGCAGCGCCGCCACCCGCAGCAACGGGTGAAGTGGACATCAAATCACCCATGATCGGCACTTTTTACCGGGCACCATCACCGGAAGCGGGCAATTACGTCGAGGTCGGCGCCTCGGTCACTCCCGAAACCGTGGTGTGCATCATCGAAGCCATGAAAGTGATGAACGAAATAAAGGCTGAGGTCAAAGGCGTGGTCACACAAGTTCTGGTCGAAAACGCCAAGCCGGTGGAATTTGGCCAGCCGCTGTTCAAAGTGCGTCCGGCCTGAACAAGAAATAGCGGTTCGTTCGTCTGAACCCGGTCCGGTTCAAAAAACCCATGTTTGAAAAAATTCTGGTCGCCAATCGCGGTGAGATTGCGGTGCGGATTATTCGCGCCTGCAAGGAGCTGAACGTCCGCACAGTCGCCGTTTATTCGGAGGTGGACGCCAATTCGATGCACGTGCAAATGGCGGACGAGGCGATTTGCATCGGGAAGGCGGCGGCGGCGGAAAGTTATCTGCGCATTGACCGCATCATCAGCGCGGCGGAGATCACCGACGTGGACGCCATCCATCCCGGCTATGGTTTTCTTTCCGAGAACGCGCATTTCGCCGAGGTGTGCGAGAGCTGCAACATCAGGTTCATCGGCCCCAGCCCCCGCGCGATGCAGGCGCTGTCCGACAAGGCGGTCAGCCGGGCGCTGGCCAAAAAGGCCGGCGTGGCCACGCCGCCGGGATCTGACGGCGTGGTTGAAAAGGAACAGGACGCCCTGGCCATCGCCAAACAAATCGGTTACCCGGTGATGATCAAGGCCGTGGCGGGCGGCGGCGGACGCGGGATGCGCGTGGCGCACAACGATCCGTCGCTCGTGAAGGGCTATCACACGGCGCGTTCCGAGGCGGAAAAGGCGTTTGGCAATTCGGGCGTCTATATCGAAAAATACATCGAGAATCCGCATCACATTGAAATCCAGATCCTCGGCGATAACAAGGGCCGCATCATCCATCTGGGCGAGCGTGATTGCTCCGTCCAGCGCCGCAATCAAAAGCTGATTGAGGAATCGCCGTCGCCGTTTCTGGACAACAAATTCCGCAAGCTGCGCGACAAAATCGGCAAGGCCGCCGTCCGGATTGCCGAAGCCGCGCGCTACACGAACGCCGGAACGGTGGAGTTCATCGTGGATGACCATGGCAATTATTATTTTCTCGAGGTCAACAAGCGCATCCAGGTCGAGCATCCAATCACCGAGGAGGTCACGGGCATTGACCTCGTGCGCTATCAGATCATGCTGGCCATGGGCGAGCCGCTGCAACATTCGCAGGGTCAAATCGAAATCAAGGGGCACTCGATTGAATGCCGCATCAACGCGGAGGACCCGTTTGATGATTTCCGTCCCAGCCCCGGTCGTGTGGAGATGTATTACCAGCCCGGCGGCCGCGGCGTGCGGGTGGACACGCACATTTATGCCGGCTACACGATTCCGCCGACGTATGATTCGATGATCGGCAAGCTCATCGTGCGCGGAAATGACCGGCGCGAGGCGATTGACCGCATGAACCGGGCGCTGTCCGAATACATGATCACCGGCATCAAGACGACGGTTTCGTTCCAGCAGGCCATCATGCAGGAGCCGAATTTCCGGCGCGGTGTTTATTCCACCAGTTTCATCGAGCAACTGCTCGGCGGCGCGCGGCGGGAGTTGATCGAGGAAAAAACCTGATTGACTCCGGCGGCGGTTTTGTTAAAAAAGCGCGACTTGTTCAAAGAACGAAGAGTGTTGGTGTCAACAAGACAGACTGTCAGTCAATCAAACAAAAGAGAAAGCGACATTCAGTGAACCTGCCGGTGCAGACCTCCCACTTGGTTTTTTGAGCGTCAATGCAACTGTTATGAACGAAAACCGACTGTTTGTAGGCAACCTCTCGTTTCAAACGGGGGAAAACGACCTTCAGGAATACTTCGCCCAGGCCGGCGCGGTCACGTCCGTGAACCTGATGCTGGACAAGGTCACGGGCAAATCCCGCGGCTTCGCATTCGTGGAATTTGCCACGGCCCAGGAGGCGCAGAAGGCCATCGAGCAATTTCACAACAAGGACTTTCAAGGCCGCGCCATCACCGTCAATGTGGCGCGTCCCCGCGAGGAACGCCCGCCGTGCTGGAGCGGGAACCGCGGCGACCGCAACGAACGGCGCGAGCGGCCATAAGGTCCGCCCTTTGATTTTCGACGTCGGTCTGGCGATTTTCGCCAGCCCGGTTGTTTTTCCTGTAATAAGAGTTTGACAGACCGCAAAGGCGATTTATCTTTGGTGCGAAATTATGGCCGACATTCCTCCAACCATTCCGGGCGCGCCGGGAGGCGCTGTGCCGCCGAAAAAAGAAACCGGCAAGGTCCAGCCCAAAAAAGAAACCGTCCGCATCAATTTGCCGCCGAAGCCCTCCGCCGCGCCGACCATCAAGCTGCCGACGCTGCCGCCCGGCGGACCGACCGGAGCGGCCAGCGTGCCGCCCCCGCCGTCCATTGCCACGAGAGCCGCGGCACCGCCAGCTCCGCCGGCCCCCGCGCCACGCGGCGCCGCGCCCGTTGCCGCGCCACGCGCCACAACCGCCGCGCCCGCCGCTCAACGGCCCGCAGCCGCCGCCGCCGCGCCGACGGTTGGCGCGCTCGACAAATTTCTGGCCATTGTTGCGATGGTGGCCGCATTGTTCGCCGTTGGCACGGCGGTTTACTTTGGATTTATGTTTGACATTGGCAGCTAGGCTGGCACCGTTCAACTGGTTTTGATCATATGGCCTCGTCTCTTATTCTCACGCTCACACAGGATAATTTTGACCAACAGGTGTTGCGATCGCTCGCGCCTGTGCTTGTGGATTTCTGGGCCGACTGGTGCGGCCCGTGCAAAATGATCGCGCCGATGCTTGACGAACTCGCCGATGAATACGACGGCAAGGTGAAAATCGGCAAGGTCAACGTGGACGAGCATCAGGGTCTTGCCGCGCAATACAACGTGACTTCCATTCCGACCCTGTTGTTCATCAAAAACGGCCAGGT
>JBEKRA010000356.1:0-3101 GCA_049519195.1 Verrucomicrobiota bacterium | reverse complement strand
GAACGCCTCCGTACGTCCGTGGAACACGCCGCAGGGCTGGGAGGGCGGCTTGCCCATCATGAACCAGCAGCACGAATAGTTGCCACGTCATCCTGCCGCTTTGAGGCAGCGCCCCGGCGTCACGACAAAATTCACCTTTGCATCGTGCGGTTCCATTGGGATTTTTCCAATCAATTGAAAATCGTAGCCCACGCCGCATTTCAAGCCTGAAACTTGTTTTAGCAGCCGGTCGTAAAACCCCCGGCCGCGTCCCAGCCGGTTGCCATTCCAGTCAAACGCCACTCCTGGCACGAGGATCAAATCGAATTTCTCCAGCGGGATTTCAGGGCAGTTTGCGACCGGCTCGCGGATGCCAAATTTCCCGGTTGAAATGTCCGATGCCAGATTTTGAACCTGCCGCGCAGAATAGCTTTGCGTGGAGGCATCGAAAAAGGGCAGAGCGCAGATTTTCCCCGCCGCCAGGAATTTTTCCAGCAGCGGCCAGACATCCAGTTCGTCCGCCAGCGGCGCAAAAAACAAAATCGTGTGCGCGCTCCGCAATTGCGCCTCCAGCCGGTCGCAAAGGTCAATGGATTCCACCGCTCGCACCGCCGGGGAAATCTTTTCCAGCGCCGCACGGATTTGCCGGCGCAAGTCGTCTTTGGCTTCGATGTATGTCATGGCAATTTTGTCCGTCGCCGTTTTCCATCAAACACCGTTCCATCGGCAAATCCAAGATGTCCGTGAATTATGCAGCGAAAATAGGCGTTGGTAAGATCACTATCTGACATTCCCGGACGGAGAATTTCATAGCTGCAATTGTTGGTCGTGAAAGTTGCCCAGCTTTCCGCCGGCTTTCGGATTTTGTCGCCGGGGCAAATGAGAATCTTCGGAGTGCAAAGCTCGTTGGACATGCAAAGAAAATTGTCGGCGAGATGATTGCTGTTGTCACCCGCCCAAATCATCGCGCCGAAGCCGATGGAAGACATGTAGTTTCCGCAGGAAACTGATTCAGACCATCGCTTCAATCGTGGTTTTGAAAACTGAAGCAAAACAAAACCAATCGTAATTACGCCGAGGGCGGTGAATATGACATCTCTCTTTTTCATCTGTGTTTATCTGTGTCCATCTGTGGCTTTCCGTTTTTCAGCAAATTGCTTTCGCCAGTTATCAAGTCGCTCCTTGATTTTCTTTTCCACGCCCTGTTCGGTTGGCTCGTAAAATATTTTGTCCACGCCAAGATAATCCTGCACCACAAAATGGCCGGGATGATCGTGCGCGTATTCGTAGCCTTTGCCGTGGCCGAGCCGTTCCGCGCCTTTGTAATGTGAATCGCGCAAATGTTCCGGCACCGGAATCGTCCGTCCGGATTTCACGTCCGCCAGCGCGGCGTCAATCGCGCAAATGGCGCTGTTGCTCTTGTTCGCGGTTGCGATGTAAATCGTCGCCTCGGCCAGCGGAATCCGCGCCTCCGGCCAGCCGACAAATTCCGACGCCGACAACGCCGCGTTCGCCAACACTAGCGCCATCGGGTCGGCGAGGCCGACGTCCTCCGCCGCGCAAATCACAATCCGCCGCGCGATGAAGCGCGGATCTTCGCCGGCGTGGATCATTTTCGCCAGCCAGTAAAGCGCGGCGTCCGGGTCGCTGCCGCGCATGGATTTGATGAACGCGGAAATTGTGTCGTAATGCGCGTCTTCGTCATCATAAACCACGGCCTTTTTCTGGATGCTCTGCTCGGCGGCGGAAAGGTCTATGTGGACAATGCCGTCTTTCTGCGGCGAGGTTGTCAGCGCGGCGATTTCGAGCGCGTTCAAAGCCTTGCGCGCGTCGCCGTCGGATATTTTGGCGAGATGACGCAGCGCATTTTCCTCCGCTTGGATTTTTAGGTAGCCGAGGCCGCGTTCAGCGTCGGCCACCGCGCGCTGAAGCAGCGTGAAAAGTTCTTCCTCGGTCAACGGGCGCAGCTCGAAAATCTGCGAGCGCGAGACGAGCGGCGAATTGACGAAGAAAAACGGATTGTGCGTAGTCGCGCCGATGAGCCGCACCACGCCGCTTTCGACATCCGGCAGCAAAATGTCCTGCTGCGCCTTGTTGAACCGGTGGATTTCGTCAATGAACAGGATCGTCGGCTGGCCGGTGTTTTCGAGGCGGTTCGACGCGCCGGCCAGCACGCGGCGCATGTCGGCCACGTTGGATTCCACGCCGCTCAAGCGTTCGAACTTGCTTTTGGTCTGGCGCGCGATGATCTGGGCGAGCGACGTTTTGCCGGTGCCGGGCGGGCCGAAGAAAATCAGCGACTGGATGCGGTCGGCTTCAATCGCCCGGCGCAGCAACTGCCCTGGCGCGAGGATGTGCGTCTGCCCGGCGAACTCGTCGAGGTTGCGCGGGCGCATCCGCGCGGCGAGCGGCTGGTTGCGCGGAAAGTTTTCGGCGGCGGATGCGGCTTCCGGTCTGGATTCCGCCGGTCTCTGGAAAAAATCGTCGCGCGCCATGAAAAGAGGATAATCTGTTTGAAAGGTGACTGCAATTGTCGAGGACGAGTGCGAGGACGAAGAGAAAAATCGAAAATCATCAATCGTAAATCACAAATAAAAAACCCCGCCCTTGCCGTGTGCGACATTATCTCTTGAACATGTTATACAACATGCGGAACCCGCCGGGCTGCTTTCGACTTCCCGTTAAGGCGTGTCGGCCACAACCGCAAATTGGCTCCATTGATCGTTTTACTACGGTTCAGGGATTTGTAGCGAATCACGAACAGGGCAGGGTAAATCTGGTTTCAATTTCCAAAGAACAACAGTCACTGCCTCTATATCGCCCCCCGGCGGCAATTTCTCAAGAAATATTTTGCAAAATATTTTTGCCCCGTTTTATTCAACCTCCACCGTGATCACTCCGAGGATTTTTGTTTCGCGGCGCTGGAGCAGGCGGCCCGTCGGCGCAAGCATCTGCCAGTAGGCAAACGCCATCAGACCGCAAAGCAGCGCGGAAAAAACGAGGTTGACCGGCGCGAACGCCGGCAAATCCGACCGGCGCCAGAGCAGTTCCAAAAGCGGGCCGGCAAACACCGGCAGCATCGCCAACGGAAAGAGCATCTGGCACAACATCAACACCAGCAT
>JBEKRA010000355.1:0-3124 GCA_049519195.1 Verrucomicrobiota bacterium | reverse complement strand
ACTGAAAGTGCCCGTGGACGGAATTATTCAGGACTGGCAATACTGGCCGCCGGGCACCAATACCTGGGGCTCGCACCTGTTTGATTCGGAGCGTTACCCGGATCCCGTTGGCATGTTCAAGGATTTGCACGCGATGAATTATCACACGCTGATTTCCGTCTGGGCGAAATTCGATCTCGGCAGCGACAACAGCAAGGAACTCAACGCTGTCGGCGGCATGTTCCCGCAGGTGACGCGCTACGTCTCACCGCCGGGACAGGGTCAATGGTATGACCCGTTTGCGGTCGTAGGACGGCAGACCTATTGGAAGCAGATGCGCGACCAGCTTTTCGCCAAGGGAGCTGACGGCTGGTGGCTGGACGCACCCGAGCCGGAAATCAACGGCATGGGCTTTCGCAATTACAAAACTCCAGTGGGGCCGGGCTACGAAGTGTATAATGCTTATCCGCTGATGCACTCGATGGGCATTTACCAGGGACAGCGCGTTGCCACCGATCAAAAGCGCGTGGTCATTCTCACCCGTTCGGCTTATGCCGGCCAGCAGCGTAACAGCGCCATCACCTGGTCGGGCGACATCACGGGAACTTGGCAGGTTTTCCGCAATCAAATCGCCGGCGGACTGAATTTCTCCCTTTCCGGCATCCCGTATTGGAACACCGACACCGGCGGATTCTTTGGCAGCCGCGAAACTGGCAACGCCAATCCGAGCAGTCCAGTTTATCAGGAATTTTTCGCGCGCTGGTTCCAGTTCAGCGCCTTCTGCCCGATGTTCCGCGTGCATGGTTCCTATGGCACGAGACCGGGCAAGGAATTCTGGCGGTTCGATGATAAGACGCAGGGAATTCTGCGGAACTATCTGGACTTGCGCTATCGTCTTTTGCCGTATCTTTACTCGACGGCCTGGCAGGTAACTTCCGAAGGCAGCCCGTTCATGCGGCCGCTTGTGGTGGATTTTCCGAAAGACCCGCAAGTGATCGGCATCGGCGACCAGTATCTTTTCGGCCCGGCGATCATGGTGACACCCGTCACCGCTGCCGGCGCGACAAATCGCACGGTTTATCTGCCGGCCAGCGGCGCACCGTGGTTCAACTTCTGGACCGGCGCAACTTCGCCCGCCGGCCAGAGCGTTGAAGCCGCAGCCCCCGTCGAGACTCTGCCGTTGTTCGTCCGGCCCGGCTCAATTATTCCGATGGGGCCGTTCATTCAGTATTCCAGCGAGAAACCCGCCGATCCGATTGAGCTTCGCGTTTATCGCGGCGCGGACGGCAAGTTCACGCTCTACGAAGACGAAGGCGACAGTTACAATTACGAAAAAGGAAAATACGCCACGATTCCGATTTCGTGGAACGAAGCCAAACGCACTTTGGAAATTGGAAAACGCACCGGTAAGTTTTCCGGCATGTTGAAAGAACGCACGTTCAACATCGTCTGGGTTTCTGAAAACCACGGCGCTGGGATTCCGATCGCAGAAAAGCCGGATGCCGTCGTTCATTACAACGGCAAGGCCGTGGAAATCAATGGCCCGACGCAAAGATAAATAGCTGTGAAAACAATGATTCGATATATCCGACTCTTTGCGTTCGCTGCGTTAGCGACAACCGCCGCCCAAGCCGAGCCAACCTTCTGGTCCTGGGCAAAAACTCCCCCGATGGGCTGGAACTCGTGGGACTGCTACGGCGCTGGCGTCTGGGAATCGAACGTGATCGCCAACGCCGATTACATAGCAAAGTTTCTCAAGCCGCACGGCTGGGATATTGTCACCATTGACATCCAATGGTATGAACCGCTGGCCCACACGGACGCGTATCGCCGTGGCGCCGTGCTGGAGATGGATGCGAACGGACGATTGCTCCCGGCCACGAACCGTTTTCCGATGACGGCGGCAACGCGTTCCTTCAAGCCCATCGCCGATTACCTGCACGCGAAAGGTCTGAAGTTTGGTCTGCATCTGCTGCGTGGCATTCCGCGTCAGGCGGTGGTCAACAAACTGCCAGTTCTCGGAACGCCTTATACCGCCGCCGACATCGCCAAAACGAATTCCCTCTGCGCATGGAACGGCGACATGTATGGCGTGGACATGACCAGGCCCGGCGCGCAGGAATACTACGATTCCGTGTTCGCCCTGATGGCCTCATGGGATTTGGATTACGTGAAGGTGGACGACCTCTCCTCGCCCTATCACACGGACGAGATTGAAGCCATCCGCAAGGCGATTGACCGTTCCGGCCGGAAAATCGTTTTTTCGACATCACCTGGCGCGACACCCGTGAGTCAGGGCGAACACATTGAGACTCACGCGAATTTATGGCGAATCAGCAATGATTTCTGGGACAACTGGCGGGCGCTCCATGAGCAGTTCGCGCGGCTGAATAATTGGACGCCATTCCGTGCCCCCGGTCACTGGCCGGATGCCGACATGCTGCCGCTGGGCAACATACGGGCGTGGCAGGCGAACGGCTGGACGCATTTCACGAAAGACGAGCAATTCACACTTATGACCTTGTGGTGCATCGCCCGCTCGCCTCTGATCATGGGCGGCAACCTGCCGAAGAACGACGACTTCACGCTCTCGCTCCTGACCAACGACGAAGTGCTCGCGGTGAATCAAAAATCGGAAAACAACCGGCAGCTTTTCAACACCAACAACACCGTCGCCTGGGTCGCCGACGTGCCGGGATCGAAAGTCCGCAATGTATTATTAGCTCCCCGGCAGCTTTCAGCCGGTATCCGGGGCGCGGGCCTGTCGGAATCGAAAACAAAATATCTCGCCCTTTTCAACACCTCTCCCGCTCCAGTTCCTCGCAGTCAGCGGGGCGATCCGGCGGCGGATGAGCTTCAGCCCAGAAGCGTTTCGGTTTCACTGGCGGATTTGGGTTTCACCGGAAAGGTCAAGGTTCGCGACCTCTGGAGTCACAAGAACCTTGGCGTGTTTCACGGCACGTTCACCCGGGAAATTAATTCGCATGGCGCGGGTCTTTACGCGCTTCAACCAGCGAATTGATCCTAAATTCAGCAGTTGGGTTTCAGCCGGTGAGGTTTGGTGCAGGTTGAGCGAGCCATTCGAGGGGATCATTGGTGGTTTGACGGGCGAGCAGGCGCAGAAAGTTGCCTTGGGATTCCAACT